>CAIKNB010000022.1 GCA_903828685.1 Candidatus Uhrbacteria bacterium
AGCTGCAGCCGGGAATCGAGTTCGCGTGGATAGGTACTCCGCAGGGTCCGGAAGCACCGTTGATTCAAGCTGAAGGCGTGCCATTCCACGCTTTGTCCGTGGCAAAGGTCACGCGACGTCCAGGGTTGAACTGGCTGACTTTCCCGTTTGACTATCTAAAGGCTGCGCATGAAGCGGAAAAGATTTTGGCGCAGGAAAAGCCAGACTTGGTGGTTTCTGCCGGCGGTTATACGCAAGTCCCGGTTTTTCGCGCCGCATTCAAGCTGCGTATCCCTTGCGCAACTCATCAATTGGATTACACGCCTCTATTGTCCAACACTGCAGTGGCCAAGATGTGCAAGCTGGTTACGACTTCGTTCGATTATCCCAAACCGGTCTTTGGTCAAAAAGTGAAATCATTGCATGTTGCTACGCCGTGCAGGTTTGCCGGCGTACCAGTACCGGAACGCGCACAAGCCGCGCAGACGCTCGGGTATAATCCTGATAAGCCGCTTGTTTTGGTCGTAGGCGGTGGAACCGGAGCGCTGGCATTGAATCAAGCGTTGCTGGAAAATTTGGATGAACTCTTAGGTCGAACGCAGATTCTGCATTTGACCGGCAAGGGTAAAATGTCTGAAACGCTGGCACGCGACAACTACCGAGCTTTCGAATTCTTTGACGAGACAAAAATGCTTAATGCCTATCAAGCGGCGACGTTTGTGGTTTCGCGCGGCGGTTTTGGCGCCTTGTCCGAACTTTCCGCATTATCCAAAGCTGCCATCATTATTCCGATCCTGGACAGTCCGCAGGAACAGAATGCAAAAGCTTTGGAGCAGGGGATTGTTGAAGTATCGCAATCAGGACATTTTGCCACCAAGCTTAAGACCGAGATTTTGAGTTTATTGGATGATGCGTCTCGGCGGCAGAATCTTGGAAAAAGCTTGCATGAATTACTGAACACGGATGACGGAACTGAGTTAGCGCAGGCGTGGTTGAATCTGCTGGTTTAATCTTGACACAGACTGATATTTCAGCTAAATTCACGTTAGTTCATTTTGCCTAGGAGAACTTTACGATGACGAGCAGAGTCGCATATTCAGCCGTAGACTGTCCGCGAGTAGTTTGCGTGCCGCGCGGAGGATTTCCGCTGGAACGCTTGCGTAATTACATCGAGCGCTGCCAGCGCGAAATACCGTTCAAACCCGACGAGGTCAAGGATCTCGTCCAGATGCTGTGCAACGACGCACTTCTCAGCTGCCTGGCGCCAGCCGACCAAACGCTGGTTGCATCCAAGATTAAACCAGCGGTCAATTCCTTCTTACAACGCGAAGGCGTCAAGATACACAAGCTGCGCGCTTTGCGCCGCACAGCCAACTGATGGCAATCTGAACTTCTCGCTTACTCCAACGTCCATCCACAAGGTGGACGTTTTGTTATGGTTTGATAATCACGTTAAACGCGATGGCCGCGCCACGTGACGCGAAAGCAAAACGCCCAGCGTTTAGCTAAGCGTTTTACGTGGTGCGCCCGGCGGGGATCGAACCCGCGACCGTTGGCTTAAAAGGCCACTGCTCTACCGACTGAGCTACAGGCGCAGAACCCGGCTGCCAAAACTCTTATTTTGTGCTAAGATAATATACGAATCCGGATATTTATTCAAGAGTGGCCAACCAACAGCCGAACATGCGCATTTCTATCATAGGTTGCAAGGGTATTCCTGCCGCCCAATCACTGGGCGGTGGTATTGAGACACATGTCGAAGAATTGGCAGTGCGTTTGGTTGAGCATGGCCACAAGGTCACGGTTTACGTGAGACCTTATGCCAATACACAGGGCTTAAAATCTTACAGAGGCGTCAGACTCATCACCTTGCCGACCATCCACACCAAGAACCTGGACGCCATTACGCATACTTTTTTATCCTCTTTGGACGTTTTGTTCCGCCGTGCCGACGTCGTGCATTATCACGGCGTTGGCCCTTCTACGCTTTCGTGGATTCCGCGCATTTTCAAACCCTGGTCCAAAGTCGTCGTGACATTCCATAGCCGCGATCGGTTCCATGAAAAATGGGGTTGGTTTGCGCGTAATTATCTTGCTTTTGGGGAATGGACAGCGGTCAGACTGCCGCACGCCACGATCGCGGTGTCGCATTCCATCCAGCTGCTGTGCCGCAAAAAATTTCACAAGCACGTATGGTACATCCCGAATGGAGTATTCATGCCGCCAAAAAATCCCGGACAAGACGTCTTGGAAAAATTCGGGCTTAAACCTGAAAAATACTTCTTTACCTTGAGCCGCTTTATTCCGCACAAAGCAATTGACGACGTGATCCGCGCATTCCGCGAACTCAAGACCGATTTCAAATTAGCCGTCGTAGGTTTCGCCGCCAACAACAGCAAGGAGCGAGATTACGAAAAGCATCTGCGCGCGCTAGCAGCCAAAGACAAGCGTATCGTGTTCACCGGCAAACTCACAGGAAAATCTTTGCAGCAATTGATGTCCAACGCCTATACGCTGGTACACGCTTCGCGCAGCGAAGGCTTGTCCTTCTCGATTCTTGAAGCCATGTCTTACGGCAAAGTCGTGGTCATGAGCGATATACCTGAAAATTTGGAACTCATCGACCACTCTGGCGTGGCATACAAGGTCGGAAGCATTGCAGCGCTGCGCGACACGCTGCAATGGCTCACCACCGATCCTAGCATAGTGCACGAACGCGGCGAGCGCGCGCGCAAGGTCGCGTTCCGCTTGTATTCGTGGGATTCGATTGTGGAACGGACCGAGGCTCTATATTTTTCTTTAGCCCAAGTATGAAACTTGAAACCGCACTCAAAGCCCTGGCGCAACGCCATAAAGCCATAGATACAGACCGGCGCAAGCTTCAGGAATACAGCCAGCTGGCGCAAAAAAATTCCAAACAGGCGATTTTCGCTTTACAGCGGAACGAGACGGCGCGGTCAGGCAGTCTGCTGGCCGATGCCGAAAAAGCCCTGCGCAGCGGAGTTGATCTCATCAAAAAGCAACCGCGCCTGACTAACGAAGGCATGTGGCGCGCGGCACTTGAGGAATTTTGCGAAGCGTGTTTTTTTGACAAGGCGATTGAGGGCAAAGAGCTTTTTCCGCCGCAGAACATTTCGGATGACCCGGATATCCTGATCGGCGGGTTGTCAGATCTCATCGGCGAATTCGTTCGGTTGGCCACCAAAGCAGCCATCGACAGGCAACCGGAGAAAGTCAGCGAGTTGTACAAGACCTCGGAGCGGCTAGTCGAATTCATGCTCTCGCTGGACGCGACCGGCTCGTTGCGCAGCAAAATCGACCAGGCGCGGCAGCATCTTAGGCGTCTCGAGGAGATACGTTACGATTTATCGGTATGAGCGATAAGAATGTTTCCGCCATCGTGGCAGCGTATAACGAAGAACCGACCATCGGTCCCATCGTCAAGACGCTGGCTGATTCCAAGCTGTTCAAAGATGTAATCGTCATCAGCGACGGTTCTACTGACCGCACCGCCGAAATCGCGCGCCAGGAAGGTGCGACTTTGGTGCACCAGATGCCGTGGAAGCATGGCAAAGGTTCGGCCATGATGCACGGCGTGGCGCATACTGACGCGCCGCTTTTATTTTTTTTGGATGCGGATCTCAAAGGTTTGACTATCGAGCACCTCAAACTGCTGCTGCAACCCGTCACGTCCGGCAAACTGGCCATGACCGTGGGCATCCGCGATCGCGGCAAACTGGCCATGAAGATTTCCGCGCATTTACCGCTCATCGGCGGCGAACGCGTGATGCAACGCCAGGTGTTCGAGGATATTCCGGACAAATACTTGCAGGGATTCATGGTGGAATCAGCCATGAACTATTATTGTCGCGCGCATCATCTGCCTTATGGCACGGTCGAACTGCCTGGCTTGCACATCCGCCACAAGATGCAAAAAGTCGGCATTTGGAAAGGCTTGAAGGAATACATCCATATGGATTACCAGATCATCAGGGCAATATTGATGGTCAGATTGGGACGCTTAAAGGGCGACTTCATCTAATGGCCTAATCTGCGCGTTACTGCTAAACTTTTATCGATTTATGGCTTTACCGAAATTCCTGAAAAAGAAAACTACATACATCATTCTTGCCCTCGTTCTGGCTGGCGTAGGCTGGTATGTCTATTCGCGGATGCAGAGCGCTAAGACCGTATACGAAACCGTTGCCGTGGATCGCGGAGATTTGATGCAAACCGTGGAAGTCACGGGTGAGATCAAACCAGCCGAACGCATCGACCTGTCGTTCAAAAACAGCGGCAAAATCAGTAAAATCAAAGTTAAGATAGGCGATACGGTCAAAGCCGGTGACGTATTGGCCGAGCTTGATTCTTCTGATGTGCAATTCGCCATGAAGAATGCACAAGCCGCGCTCTCCATCGCGCAAGCCAACTTGGCATCCAAGCTGGCGGGCGAAACAAATCAATCCATCCGCGTGGCCCAGACCCAAGTGGAGCAATCACAAGCCGCTTACGAAAAGGCGCTGAAAGATTTGGATGCTGCCAAGAAAACTACAGCAGACGCCATATCAAGTGCACAGATCGCTTTGGATACCGCACAGCATAATTTGAATAACTCCGATGCTTTGGCCGCGCAGAACAACCAGAACGCATATGACACGTCGCGCACTACGCTGTTAAATGCAGTCGGACCTTTGCAGACGGCTTTGACTGACGGAGATACCATTATTGGCGTAAACAACACGGTTTCAAACCAGTATTACGTTAAATTCCTGGGCGCGACTGATTCTGGCTCTGTGGATCGCGCCAAAGCTTCTTACTCTCCGGCGAAAGCCTCTGAACAGAACGCTGAAGTCCTGACTGATGCACTGAGCGCAAGTTCAACCAATGAACAAATTGAAGCAGCAGCCAGCGCAATACAGTTAGCTATCACGCAAGTGCAGTCTTATCTCAACGATGTCCAAAAAGTTTTGGCTGCGACCATCACCAGCTCTTCTTTCACAGCGACGGACTTAGCTGCGAAAAATACGACCATAGTTTCGGACCTGTCCAACGTAGCGGCGCAAAAAACAGCCGTAGTGGGAGCAGTGCAGGCGGTCAAGGATACGGGCCTGACAAAGACCCAAACCGTACAGCAGCTGCAAGATGCGCTGCATACCGCGCAGGTTGCCCTGAATACGGCGCAGACCAATGCGAATACGCAAGTCCAAGCAGCCAACACCGCAGTCACGGTACAAAAGGCGGCGCTTGATGCGGCTCAAGCTAATCTTGATTTGAAACAGGCCGGACCGCGCAGTGTGGATGTAGAACCCTTGCGTGCCGCAGTCTTGCAAGCGCAAGTTGCGTACGACCAATCAGTGAATAATCTCAACAACATACAAATCGCTGCACCTTCGGACGGAATCATTTCCGACGTCTTACCGAGCGTGGGCGAGCAGATCACGGCCAACGTAGCCGCTATCCAGATGGTCGGCAGCAAGACCTTTGATATCGAAACGAAAGTTCCCGAAGCCGATATTACCAAGATCCAAGTCGGACAGACCGCAACCATTACGCTCGATGCCTACGGCGACGACGTCAAATTCAACGGTACGGTCACGTCCAAAGATCCGGCCGAGACCTTAGTGCAAGACGCGGTGTATTACCTCATCCACGTGCAAATGGACGCCCAGGACAAAGAAGTCAAACCCAAGATGACGGCCAATGTCACGGTCAACACGGCAGAAGTCAAAGACTCGCTCATCATACCGCTACGCACCGTACGCACGCTGGATAACGGACAAAAGACCGTGCGCGTGCTCGTGAACGGCCAACCGCAGACGCGCAACATCACCATCGGCATCAAGGGCGACCAAGGCAGGGTCGAAGTAAAATCCGGCTTGAGCCAGGGCGAGCAAGTCATCGCCAGCGAAAAGACCGGCTCTTAAAATACATGGCACAGGATGTCATTCGCGTCGCCGGGCTCAAAAAGAGCTATTTCAACGAAGGCGTAGAGACGCCGGTGCTCCACGGCCTGGATTTTGCGGTACCGGCCGGGCAATTCTTGGCCATCATGGGCCCTTCGGGTTCAGGAAAATCCACGCTCATGCATATTCTGGGATTTCTGGATACTTTGACCGAGGGCAAATATTTTTTCGAAGACCAGGATGTTTCCACGCTGAACGAGGATCAGTTGGCCAAGATGCGCGGCGAAAAAGTCGGCTTCATCTTCCAAGCGTTCAACTTGCTGCCCAAGACCACGGTGTTGGACAATGTGATGTTGCCTTTGCTGTATTCCGACATCACTGGTTCGCAACGCATGCAACTGGCGCTGGATTCCATCAAGTCCGTGGGTTTGGAACATCGCGTGCATAACCTGTCCAACCAGCTTTCAGGCGGTGAACGCCAGCGCGTGGCTATTGCGCGCGCCCTGATCCGCAAGGCGCCGGTAATCTTCGCCGATGAGCCTACGGGAAATCTGGATTCAAAATCCGGCGCACAGGTCATGCAGATATTGCAGAAGCTGAACATGGAGCAAGGCCACACTATTATTTTGGTCACGCACGAGACTTACACCGCGGAACATGCCGAACGCATCATCAAACTCAAAGACGGTTTATTGATGTCGGACGAAAGAGTGGCCAACCGCACGTTGAGCAACGGCGAGCTCATAAAATAAGCTTATGGAACTGCACGACCTGGTCCAAAGTTCCTGGCAAAGCCTGCTCCGGACCCGCGGCAGGTCGATTTTGACCATGCTGGGCATCGTCATCGGCATCGCGGCCGTTATTTTGGCGCTCTCCATCGGCGAATCAGCCACGCTTTTCATCTTGTCGCAGATCTCATCCTTCGGTTCGGACAAGCTTATCATCCATCCCGGCACCAAAGCTTTGACGCAACTGCAGAGTTCGTCGGCTTTCGTGGACGACACCCTGACTTATACCGACTACAAACGCCTCAGGCGCGAACCTTACGTGGACGCGATCACGGCCGAGGTGGTCCAAAGCGATATGGTCAAGGCAGGCAGCGTCAACAAAAGCATCTCGGTCATGGGCATCATGCCAGACGATTTGACCATCATGGGTTTATCCATGTCGGACGGACAATTCTTTTCCGACGCGGACGTCGAAGGACGCACGCGCGTGGCCGTTTTGGGTATCTCGTTGGCTGACGAGATGTTCGGGCAGGGGAACGCCGTAGGCCGTTCGTTCAAGCTCGGCACTTTGAGCTATAAAGTAGTCGGCGTACTCAAGCAAGCCGGCACGCAATTCTTCCAGAACCTGGACGATATCGCGTATCTTCCGGCGACTACGCTCCTCGACGCGTACAACAAAAAGTTTTTCAACGCTTTTATCGTCAAGACGCGTTTGCCGCTCGACGAAGCCACTAGCCGCTTGGAGATCGCCATGCGCGAGGCGCATAACATTGATAATCCCACCGGGGATTATTCCAAAGACGATTTTTTCATCATGACACAGGCTGATGCCATCAAGACCGTGAGCAGCATCACCTCTATATTGCAGATACTCTTGTCGGCAATCGCCGCAATCTCCCTCTTGGTCGGCGGCATCGGCATCATGAACATCATGTTCGTGAGCGTGACCGAGCGCATCAGCGAGATAGGCTTGCGCAAGTCACTGGGTGCGAGCTATCAGGATATTTTGCGCCAGTTTTTGTCCGAAGCAACGATGCTGACCATCGGCGGAGGCATCATCGGCTTTTTGGCTGGCTCATTTCTGGCCTGGCTGGCCATCCAAATCATCAACCAGTATCAACGCGGCTGGGTATTCGTCATATCGTGGAACGGCGCTTTACTCGGTTTTGTAGTATCAACGCTCATCGGCATCATCTTCGGCTACCTGCCGGCGCGCCGCGCCGCACGGTTAAGTCCCATCGAGGCATTGCGCCACGAATGATTTATGCGCATACGCGACACGCTTAAAATGAGTTTCGCCGGCCTGACCGTGAACAAAAGCCGCGCGGCTTTGACCATGCTAGGCATCATCATCGGCGTAGCTTCGGTCATCCTAATGATTTCGGTCGGTCGCGGCGCCGAAAACTATATCCTCTCGCAAGTGGCTTCGTTCGGCTCCGATCTCATCTTCATCCGCAACGGTCCGGGCGACGGCAAACAGGCCGGTCCGCCCGAAGTCACCAAGCAGGTGCTGACCATGAACGACTTTCGCAAAATCAAGTCGCAATCCTGGGTTACGGCCGCCGGCGCCAATGTATATTCGAGCCTTGTGGTGACTTATGCTGGTGCCAACTTTACTACGCAGATCGCAGGCGTCACCGAATCCGAACCGGTGATTTTCAGTACCGAAGTCCAGGACGGAGCCTTCATAACCTCAGATGACGTTGATAGCGCGGCGCGCGTCGTCGTGCTGGGACACGATATCGCCGACAGCTTGTTCGGCAACGAAGAACCAGTCGGGAAAAACATCAAACTTAAGGATCAGTCATACCACGTCATCGGAGTAATGAAACCGGCTGGCACCAAATTCTTCACCAACTTGGACCGCGAGGTCTACGTACCCGTGACCGCCATCATGCAGCAGCTGAATATCGAGCGTCTGCAGTTTATCACGGTCAAGATTGGCAAAACGCCGCCAGCCGATGCCCAAGAGCGCATACGCATCCTGCTGCGCGACGAAAATAAGCTGGATAATCCCACCGGCGACCTCTCTAAAGACAACTTTTTCGTGGCCACGCAAGAAGACACCATGCAGCGCGCCGGAGTCATCGGTACCATTTTGCAAGTACTGCTGACTTCCATCGCCGCGATCTCGCTCGTGGTGGGCGGCGTGGGCATCATGAATATCATGTACGTTTCGGTCACGGAGCGCACGCGCGAAATCGGCTTGCGCAAAGCCATCGGCGCAAAGCGCACTGATATCTTGAGACAATTCCTGTACGAAGCCGTCATGATTTCCGTTTTTGCCGGAATCCTGGGCGCGCTGGCCGGACTCGTCGCCTCGTGGCTCGGACTTTTGATCCTCTCCAAATACCAATCAGGCTGGTCGTTCGAAATGCCGTGGAGCGGCATGGCTCTGGGTTTTGGCGTATCCGCGGCCATCGGCATCATCTTTGGATATTTCCCGGCGCGCAAAGCAGCTTCGCTTAATCCGACCGAAGCCATGCGTTACGAATGATATGGCTGGCGTCCTTGTCGTCATTCTCGAGGTCGCACTGCTTGGCTTGTTGTCTTGGATGGCAGTATTCAGCATATTCACTTTGTTTGCTTTGGTCAGTTTTGCGCCTTACGTCCACTCGGGAAAGAAGAAGATGCTCAAGATGTTGGATATGGCGCAAGTCCAAAAGGGGATGCGCGTTTTGGAACTTGGTTCAGGCAATGGAGATCTGTGCCGCCTGGCAACCGAACGTGGCGCGGCGGCTGTAGGTATAGAAATCAATCCGCTGCTCGTGCTCTGGTCGCGTTTCAAATGCCGGATGCACGGCACGGCGCCTGACTGCAGATTCATGTGCCGCAATATATGGCATACGGCATTTCCAGCCGACACGGATGCGGTTTTCCTTTACGGCATGCCGGAAAAAATGTCGCCGCTATGGGATAAGATGCTCCGCGAACTCAAGCCTGGCACCATCATTGTTTCGCATGCTTTTCTGTTTCCGGGCCAGACACCAGAAGCTCAAGAGGGGAACGTTCGACGCTACCGATTAGCCCCTTGACGCCTGAATTTAGGCACGATACTATTGGCTAGCACTCATATCCAAAGAGTGCTAAAGCCATGGATGAACGACTTAAAAAGCTCCTCGGACTGGCTGTCGAGGACGTGATACGCACCGGCGAGCCTGTAGGTTCGCAGCGCATGGTCGAGGCCTACGGGCTTGAGGTCAGCCCGGCCACGGTCAGGAACTGGTTCGGCGAACTTGAAGATTTGGGTTGCCTCACGCATCCGCATACCTCATCCGGCCGCGTACCCACGGAAAAAGGCTACCGGCTTTATGTGGACGAAATCATGCTCAAAAAGCAACTGCCCAAACGCGATGCGCAGGATTTGGACAAAGCGCTTTCCGCCGAAGATTTATCAGACGAATGCAAAAAGGCCGCAGCCAAGTGCGCGGCCGAAATCACCAACGGCGCCGTGGTCCTGGGTTTGCGCCGCTCCGATACTTATTATACAGGTCTCTCTCATTTGTTTGCGCAACCCGAATTCAGCGACTGGCAACACGTGGTCAACTTCGGAAACATTTTGGATACTTTGGACGACATGCTGCAGCGCGTGCGGCAGGAAGCTTACGTCGAACCCGATATCCGTCTGGGCCGCGAATGCCCGTTCGGTTCCATGTGCGGTTCTGTTTTGCTGACGCTCGGCGACGGTACGCTGTTCGGCATTTTGGGTCCCATGCGCATGGATTACGCTTTGGCCAAATCAGTGCTCTTGCACGTAAAACAGAAATTGAAATGACTATGACCGACGAAATCGAACAGCAGGCAGACGCTAAATGCGCGCAATGCGATGAATATCTCGCGGGTTGGAAGCGCGCGCAAGCCGATTACGCCAATCTCAAGCGAGAGACGGAAAAGGAAAAAGCCGAATTCGCTTCATTCGCCAACCAGCGCTTGCTCGATCGTCTGCTGCCGGCCATCGACCAGTATGAGACGGCTCTGGCGCATACGCCGAACTTAAACGAAATTCTCGAAGACCAGCGAGCAAGCATCGAAACCTGGATCCAAGGTATGCAGGCAGTCAAGGGATTATGGGAAAGTACGTTCAAAGAAATCGGCTTGGAGAAAGTCCAGACAGACGGCGAGTTTGATCCTTTGGTTCATGAAGCCGTGGCGAGCGAAGCATCAGACACGATCGACGACGGTCATGTGCTCAAAGTCATCCAATCCGGCTGGCGCCTCAACGGCAAACTCCTTCGTCCGGCGCGCGTCATCGTAGCGAAACGAGAAACCTAAATGCTAGATGCTAACTACTTTATAATATGTCTCTCATCAAATGGTCACCATTCTTTGAGCCTTTCGAGGCTATGGATAATTTCATGAACCAAATGCCGTCAGCCGTGCCGCAGCCCACGGGCTTGGTGCCGGCCATAGACGTATACGATTCCGGAGAATCCGTCATCGTGGAAACAGCCTTGCCTGGCGTGGATCCCAAAGAAGTCGAGCTTTCGATCGATCACAACATCCTGACCATCAGCGGCAAATCAGAGCGCAAAACCGAGGTGGACGAAAAGGACTATTACCGCAAAGAGATCCGTTCCGGCTCGTTCATGCGCCAAGTGGCATTGCCCAGCGGAGTCAAAGAAGACAGCGCAAAAGCCGCGTTCAAGGATGGCATACTCAAGATCGAACTCTCCAAGAACGCACAGCCTAAACCTAAAAAAATCTCAATCGACGTTAAAATATAACCTATGGCAAAAATACTCGGAATTGATTTGGGCACGACAAATTCGTGCATGGCCGTGGTCGAAGGCGGACAGCCTAAGATTTTGGAAAACGCAGAAGGCGCCAAGACCACGCCATCCATCGTCGCGATCTCCAAAACCGGCGAACGTTTAGTCGGTCAAATCGCCAAGCGTCAGTCCGTGGTCAACCCAGAAAACACAATCTTCAGCGTCAAACGTTTGATTGGACGCCGCTGGGACGATCCGGAAGTGCAGCGCGACCTCAAATGGCTGCCGTACAAAATCGTCAAACAAGGCGATGGCTTGCGCGTGCTCATGGCCGGCAAGGAGTATTCGCCGGAAGAGATTTCTTCCATGGTGCTACAGAAGCTCAAGGCTGATGCCGAAGCGCGCTTAGGCGAGACCATCACCGAAGCCGTCATCACCGTTCCGGCATATTTCGACGATTCGCAGCGCCAAGCTACCAAGGTCGCGGGCGAAATCGCGGGCCTCAAGGTCATGCGCATCATCAACGAGCCCACTGCCGCAGCTTTGGCTTACGGTTTTGACCGCAAGAAAGACGAAAAGATTATCGTATACGATTTAGGCGGCGGCACTTTTGACGTCTCGGTGCTCGAGATCGCATTTGATGCCACGACCAACCAGAACACGGTCGAAGTCAAAGCTACCAACGGCGACACGCATCTGGGCGGCGATGACTTTGATCAGATCATCATTCGCTGGGTCGTAGATGAATTCAAAAAGCAGGAAGGCATAGACTTGAGCAAAGACACGCTCGCGCTCCAGCGCATCAAGGAAGCTGCGGAAAAAGCCAAGATTGAGCTCTCGAGCGCCATGGAAACCGAAATCAACCAGCCGTTCATCACGAGCGACGCCAACGGTCCCAAGCATCTGCTGCTCAAGCTTTCCCGCGCCAAGCTGGAAGAACTAATCGGCGAGTTGGTGCAGAAGACATTGGAACCATGCCGCAAGGCTTTGGCTGACGCCAAGATTGAGAAATCCGCCATCAACGAAGTCATCCTGGTCGGCGGCATGACGCGCATGCCGTTGGTGCAGAAGACCGTCGAAGAATTCTTCGGCAAGAAGCCCAACATCTCGGTCAACCCGGACGAAGTCGTGGCTGCCGGCGCCGCAGTCCAAGCCGGAAACCTGCAAGGCGACATCAAAGGCGAATTGCTTTTGCTCGATGTCACACCGCTTTCGCTGGGCATCGAAACGCTCGGCGGAGTCATGACCAAAGTCATCGAACGCAACACCACCATCCCGACTTCCAAGTCGCAAATCTTTTCCACTGCTGCCGACGGGCAGACGTCGGTGGAAGTCCATGTGCTGCAAGGCGAGCGCGAGATGGCTGCAGATAACCGCACGCTGGGCCGCTTTACATTGGCTGGCATTCCGCCGGCGCCGCGAGGCATTCCGCAGGTCGAAGTTGCTTTCGATATCGACGCCAACGGCATTCTGTCGGTCAAAGCCGTGGATAAAGCCACTAACAAGGAGCAGAAAATCACCATTACCGCGTCAACCAATCTTTCCAAAGATGAAGTCGAGCGCATGAAGAAAGATGCGGAGATGCATGGAGTTGACGATAAGAAGAAGCGCGAGCTTATAGAAGCGCGCAACATGGCCGAGAGCATGATCTACACCACGGAAAAGATGATGAAGGAAGCCAAGGATGTGGATGAGGCGGACAAGAAAGCCGTGGAAGAGAAACTCGAAGTCCTCAAAAAAGCCAAAGACACGGAAGACGTAGAAGCCATCAAAAAAGCCGGTGATGAATTGGCTACTGCTGCGCAAAAAGTCGGCGAAGCCATGTACAAAAAGCAGCAAAACGATAAATCAACGGTCAATAATCCGCCGCCGGCTGACGATAAACAGCCGCCGGCAGATTCGGCCGGTACGCAAGAAGGAGAATTTAAGCAGGAATAATTTTTCACAAATATATGTCCAACCAACCACAACCTCAGCCGCAGCCGCAACAGCCAGGTCAGCAGATCCAAATCAATGCCGAACAGAAGATTTTGACCGGCGTGTATTCCAACGTCATGCGCGTTCTGCATCGTCCCGAAGAATTCGTCTTGGAATTCATAAATATCCAACCGCCAGTAGGCGAGATGGTAGCACGCGTCATCACGACTCCTGGCCACATCAAGCGCATCGCCAAGGTGCTGCAGGATAATATCGACAAGTACGAAGCCCAATACGGCAAGATCCCTGACGTCGAAGGTCCGATCCAGAATTCCGAAATCGGATTCAAGGCGTAATACCGGTTGCAACGACAGACGATGCCCAAAGACTATTACAAGATCTTAGGCGTGGAAAAAGGCGCCAACGAGGATGAAATCAAAAAATCATTCCGTCGTTTGGCGCATGAGCATCATCCGGACAAGGGCGGCGATCCACAAAAATTCAAAGACCTGAATGAGGCGTATCAAGTATTGAGCGACAAGGAAAAACGCTCACGCTACGATCAATTCGGTTCCGCGGCGTTTGAGCAAAGCGCTGGCTTCGGAGGATATGGCCAAGGTTTTCACGGATTCGATGGCATGAACGTCAACTTCGAGGATTTGGGCGATCTTGGCGATATCTTCGGCAGCGTGTTCGGTTTCGGCGGACGCCAAGGCACCCGCCAGAAACGCGGCGCAGACATCGAAACCGAGGTAACGCTGGATTTTATCGAGGCGGTCAAAGGCGCTACGCGCAACATCAAACTCTATTCCAACCAGCCGTGTTCAGTCTGCACGGGCACGGGCGGCGAGCCAGGCTCCAAAATCGATACATGCAAGACGTGCAAAGGCAGCGGGCAAGTCACACGCGCTACGCGTACTTTCTTTGGCAACATCCAAACCGCAGCCGTGTGCCCCGAATGCCAAGGCAAGGGCCAGCAATATGCCCAGGAGTGCAAACATTGCCACGGCACAGGTATTGAAAAGAAGACCGAAGAGATTCAGGTGGCGATTCCTGGCGGCATAGACGACGGCGAAGCGGTCAAAATCGCAGGTAAAGGCGAATATCCAGGCTCAGATGGCAAATCCGGCGACCTTTACGTGCGTATCCGAGTCAAAAGTCATCCGGAATTCAAGCGCGAAAACCAGAACGTACTGTCAGACGCCCATGCGCCGTACTCGACATTGGTTTTAGGCGGCGAAATCGAGATTCAAACCGTGGACGGATCAGGCAAGCTTTCGATTCCCGAAGGCACGCAGCCTGGCACAGTCTTCAAGATCCGCGGCAAAGGTTTCCCGTATCTGCGAGGCGGGGGATTCGGCGACCATTTGGTCACGGTGCAACCCTTGGTAAAGAAGAAACTATCAAAAGACGAACGTAAAGCCATGGAAGAATTGAAAAAGACCGGGTTGTGATATAATCGAATCATATGGATCAAGTCATCCAATACTTCACGAGCCTGAACTGGTCAGCGCCAACCTGGGATCTGTTCATCATCATCTTTTTCGTGGTCGGAGCTCTGCTCTACGGCTTGTCCCTAGGTCGCGATCGCGTCATCGTCATCATGGTTTCGGTTTACATGGCGCTAGCCGTCGTTTCCAATACTCCGATTCTCTCCACGCTCAATCTCTCGCTGCACGTCAACGACAATTCCGTGCTGAAAATCTCATTTTTCCTGGGCATTTTCGTCATCTTGTTCTTCCTCATGTCGCGCAGCGCGCTCTTGCGCACCATCGGCGGCTCCGGCGCTCCAGGCTCATGGTGGCAGACGATTGTCTTCAGCATCCTGCAGGTCGGTCTGCTCATCAGCATCACGCTGAATTTCCTACCCAAAGAAATCACGCAAAACTTGTCAGTCCAAACCAAGAACGTATTCTTGAGCGACAACGGACGCAGCGCATGGATGATCTTGCCGATTCTGCTCATGGCGCTGGCGCCCAAACAGAAAAAACCCGAGAGCATGTGACCCGTCCCTAGCTCAAGTCATTGCGCCTGAACGGCACATTGACGATATTTGTTATCGCCTATAATCTGGATTTTCAGCATGGACAAGCGACATTTTCCTGATTTTTACCGCCAAAACGTCACCAAAGTGTACCGCTTTGTGTATTTCCGCGTGCACGGCGACAAGCATCTGGCCGAAGATCTTACGCAGGACGTTTTCATGAAAGCGCTGCAAGCTTTTGAGACTTTTGATCCGGAAATCAGCCAAACTTCGTGGATATTCACCATTGCGCGCAACCATTTAATCAACCACATGGATAAACAGCGCCCAACCGTGAGTCTGGAAGATGTCCAAGAAGTATTGCCTGATAAGCTAGATGCCATGGAAAGGTTGGCGCTCAAACACGATGAACAGAGGCTAATTATGGCGCTAAAGGCCTTGCCAGCCGAAGACGCGGAGTTGGTCAGGCTTAAGTATTTGGAAGGTTGGGCGTACGAAGAAATAGCTGAACAGACAGGAAAAACAGCTGGCAGTTTGCGCGTTCAGGCGCATCGCGCGCTCAAAGCCCTTAAAAGCAGTTTGAAACATAAATGAACAATTCCTGTATATTTAATTGAAATTTACCTATGGACTGGATAACTGAACTGAAACTTAATGCCTTAAGCCGAAAAATCAGCCCGGATCGCGCTTTTATTAAACAGCTCGAAGCCAAGCTAAAAGCTGAATCCCAACTCACTTTAGCCTGGATTCCGATGTGGAAGCTGGCTGCGGTGCCGTCGCTCTTGCTGATCTTGGCCACAGGCAGCACAGGCGTTTATGCCTACACTTCGGATCAGGTGCTCCCGAGTCATGCCTTGTATTCCGTCAGACAAAACATGGAAAAGATCGAGTCCAAAATCACCGTGGGATCATCCAACCAAGCGTTGATCGCCGTCAAGCATCTGCAGCGCAGACTGCATGAAGACGACCTCTTGTTGTCTAAGCATGCGCATATCGCGACTTCGCGTGTGGATGATTTTACCTGGCGCCTGCAGCAGCTCAAGACGGACGTCGCCAAACTACCGCAACAGGATCAAACAAAATTCAGCCAGCCGATCTCATCGCTGACCGAGGGAATAAAAAAAATCAAGCTAGAAGATAAGTCGCTCAAGTAACTTACGCCAAACAAAAAACAATCCTGGAAGGATTGTTTTTGATTCCGATTATCTCGAGAGTGAAATAGCTAAAGCGTCGAAGCTCTGTGCCAGCCTCACATTATTAGCGGCGGTTACATCAACTTTATCGCCGACTTTGATGTCTGAAATGTTCACGCTCTTTACCGTGTATGCCATGGGAGGAGCTTTGAACTGCCCAGGCAAACCTGGTTTATAAGCAGCCATCTCGCGCGTAAAATCTTGCGGTAATTTTGCTATCTGCGATTGGATCTTTGTCTGCGCTGTAATGTTTACGGTGCGCAAGTCGGAGACGCCATCAACATCGGAGTCAGTATCGAACGAACTCTGCTTGACCGTGAGGGAACTGGCATCAACAGCTGTAACCGTGCCTGACATCATCGTGCCTGTAGTAATAATCGTTGGGCACATGCTGCGGTACTTGGCGCGCGCCGCCAAGAAACCGTCCTTGTAGCGTTGGTCAAGTTGACCCGAGGTAGCTTGGATCTTGCCCAAGGAAAGGCCCATGCGCTGGTCAATGTTCAAAGCATTCAAGCCGACCAGGATGAATGCGGTAATGACAAGTATGATGGCCAGCGCGGTCAGTATGTACCGGCTGGTTGATTTTTGGTGTTCCATATTTGTGAGGATTATACCACTTTAGTGCAGTGCAGTCAGCAATATCGCCCAGAGAGGTTGTTAAGTCGCAGTTTACGCA
>CAIKNB010000023.1 GCA_903828685.1 Candidatus Uhrbacteria bacterium
GCAACGGCGCGCGCGAGGCGTATTCGCGCGACAAGATGGCGCACGGGCTCAAACGCGCACTCGAAAAGCGTCCGTATACCGAGGCCGCTTTCCGCAGCTTGGTGAACGAAATCGAACGCGATATTCAACGCAAAAAGACGGACGAGCTCACGAGCCGCGAAATCGGCGAGATCGTCATGAACCGCCTCAAGAGCTTCGACAAAGTGGCTTACATCCGCTTTGCTTCGGTGTACCGGCAATTCGAGGATGTGGAATCCTTCAGCCGCGAGTTGGACATGCTCTCGGGCCGCAAGCGCCTGCGCAAAGGCAAAACCGCGCGCCGCCAAGAGAGCAAGCTGGGTCTCTGAATGGTATAATCTGTAAAATATGAAACTCAACAAACACATGCTCTGGACCGTGGGTATTTCGGCACTCACGTCCTTGATCATCTGCGTGGCGGTTTTGGTGCTCACGCCGTATATCCGCCCGCAATACCAAAAGTTTTTCCATCTGAACGAGAATCTCTTGCCCTTGTCCCAGCTGTCCATCAAGCTGCCTACCGAAGAACCCACATCGTCGCCGCTGCCCGAGGATGAGACCGTCAAAGTAGTACGCGAGGCGCAGCCGGCCGTGGTAGCCGTGTTCATCTCGAGCACGCAGCCCAAACTGTCTGCGGATGATCAGCAATTCATGGATTTATTCGGCCAGAACCAAGTCCAGACGCCGAGCCAGCAGGCTAAGGGGCCGGTGAAGATCGCGGCTGGTTCCGGTTTTTTCGTCTCGCCTGACGGCATCATCATCACCAACAAGCATGTGGTGCAGAACGCGGCTTTCGGCACAGGCAAGATAGATATCACGGTGCAGACCAATTCAGGCAAGACTTTCCCAGCCAAAGTTTTGGCTGTGGATCCGGTGCTGGATTTAGCGTTCATCAAAGTGGATGGCGACGGCTTTCCTTACCTTTCGCTTGGCGATTCGGACAAGCTTATGGCCGGCCAGACTGTCATTGCCATCGGCAATTCCATGGATCAATTCCGCAACTCCGTGACGCGCGGCGTGGTCTCTGGGCTCAACCGCAGCATCGTGGCCGGTGACGGCGCGGATTCCGAAGTCATCGAAGAAGCCATCCAGACCGACGCAGCCATCAATCCAGGCAATTCCGGCGGCCCGCTTTTGGACATGCAGGGCAAAGCCATTGGCGTGAACACCGCCGTGTCAGAAAGCGGGCAGCTCTTGGGTTTCGCCATCCCCATCAGGCTGGCACAGCGCGATTTGAACAGCGTCAAAACCCTGGGCCGCGTTGCGCGTCCGTTCCTGGGCATCCGCTACGCCATGATTACGCCCGAATACGTGGCCGACAACCAGCTCAAAGTTGACCACGGCGCGTTAGTCTTGCGCGGTGACAAAAAGACCGAGCTGGCCGTGGCGCCAGGTTCGCCTGCGGACAAAGCTGGTATCAAAGAGAATGACATAATTTTGGAAGTGGATGGCACGCCAGTAGGCGACGAACATTCTCTGTCCTCGCTCATCGGCGACCACGGCGTGGGCGACGTCATTACCCTCAAAGTCTATAGTGCTGGCCAGGAAAAAATCGTGAAGGTCATGCTGGAGGAATTTAAATAATGTACGGGCGCCCGTTTTGCCCTGTTTGTGCTGCGCAGGTACAATGTTTGCCGTATGAAAACACAGCTAAAACGCACCAAAATCGTGTGCACCATCGGACCGGCATGCAATACCAAGGATAAACTCGCGGCGCTCATCAAAGCCGGCATGAATGTGACGCGCCTCAATTTTTCGCATGGCACGCACGAGGAACACGCCGAATTCATCAAACTCATCCGCGGCTTGGCCGAAAGCACAGGCGAGCCCATCGCCATCCTGCAGGATCTCCAAGGTCCCAAGATCAGAGTAGGGGAATTGCCCAAAGAGGGCATCGTGCTCAAGACCGGCGACAAGGTCGTGTTCACGACAAAAACGGACAAATATTCCGTAGGGGCAAATAATCATTTACCCCTACTTCCGGTCACGTACGACAAACTGCACGAAGACGTGAAACCTGGCGAGCGTTTGCTCTTGGACGACGGCTTGCTCTCGGGCCGCGTGCTCGAGGTGGATGGCCAGGACGTGCTATGCGTGATCGTGGACGGCGGCCTGCTCACTTCGCACAAAGGCATCAACTTGCCGGAGACCGCAGTTTCCGCTTCTTCGCTGTCGGACAAAGACAAAGACGATGTCAAATTCGGCGTGGCGCAGAACGTGGACTGGGTGGCGCTTTCTTTCGTGCGCGACGCCAAAGCCATCTATGACTTGCGCTATCTCATCAAGCAATACGAAACCGAACTCAAGATAGACAACGCCTCGCATTCCATCCGCATCATCGCCAAGATAGAAAAAGGCGAAGCCGTGGAGCATATCGACGAGATCATCGAGGCCGCGGATGGCATCATGGTGGCGCGCGGCGATTTGGGCATCGAGATGAAAGCCGAAGAAGTGCCGCTCATCCAAAAAAAGCTCATCGACAAATGCCTGGCTGCAGCCAAACCCGTGATCGTGGCTACGCAGATGTTGGATTCCATGATTCGCAACCCGCGTCCCACGCGCGCCGAAGTTTCGGACATCGCCAACGCGGTCATCGACCACACGGATGCGGTCATGCTCTCGGGCGAGACTGCCAGCGGAAAATATCCGCTTGAGTCAGTGCAGACCATGGTCAAGGTCATCCAAGAGACCGAAGCTTCGGCGTATGACGATCTCAAAGACGTGCCGGATAAAGTGAAAAATCGTTCCACGGACGAAGCCGTGTCAGATGTGGCCAAGATTTTGGCCAAGGATGTGGGAGCCAAAGGAATTCTTGTGGCCTCCATGACCGGCGACACGGGACGCTTGGTGAGCCGCCATCGTCCGGAATTGCCCATTTACGTGACCACGGACGACGCGCGCGTGCAGCGCCAGCTTAACCTCTCGTGGGGCGTGGTGCCGTTCATACTGCCCGATTGTCGGACCGTAGAAGAGCTGGTGGAGCGGTCGCTGGGGCATCTTTTGGAAGAGAAGAGGATCAAAAAAGGCGAGCGCCTCATTGTCGTGGCGGGTGAACCCGTCGGCGTGTCGGGCCGCGTCAACTTAGTGGAAGTCAGGGAGGTGATGTGATTGTTTGCCCCTTGGCGCGGCTATGCGTACAATAGGCGCAGGATCCAAAAGGCGGGGATTTGAGCTCGGAGCCTGAGGATTTGTCGGAGGGGGAGACCGTGAGAATACAAAAAATATGCCACGAAGAAAAAAAGAATCCGATGATGAAGTATCGGCTTACCAAGTTTTAACTTCGGTCGTCATTCTAGCCGCTGTTTATTTGGGGTTATTATATAAATTTAATAATGCTTTATTCTGGAAAGATATTCCTTATGTTGCCGGCGTTGTTGTTCTTGTATTAATAGGCATTTTTGCTTGGGTTATACTGTCAGAAAAGTATCGTCAGATACGAATGAAAAGATTGTTAGATCGTGTCAAAAAAGCCGGGTTAGAGGATGAATTTACGAATTTCATTGATCGTTTTGGACAAGAGAAAAAATCCAATGATAACGTGCTGGCCTATCGGAATCATCTGATTGATAACGGACGAATAGAGGATTTTCAACGGCATGTAGCAGAAAAAGGGTTGGACTTGGAGGATTCACAATTAGGCGATCTGTTGCGGCATTATATTTATGAGAAAGAATATGCCCTGACGACTGAGAGCGTTAAATCGAAGCCTAAAGACCTTAATTCATTGAGTGGCAGTGAGTTTGAGATTATACTCAAACGTTTGATGGAAAAGATGGGCTATACCGTAGAGTTAATCGGAGGAGTCGGAGACCAAGGAGGGGATTTGATCGCGAATAAAGACGGCGAGAGAATATTGATACAGGCTAAGCGTTATACCGGTTCTGTCGGGAATGCCGCAGTACAACAAGCCGCAGCTGCTAAGACTCATTACGATTGTACTGCCGCCAGCGTTGTATCAACGGGGGAATTCA
>CAIKNB010000024.1 GCA_903828685.1 Candidatus Uhrbacteria bacterium
AGAACGCGAAATCTGGATCATCCATCCGATCCGCGGACAGCGTGCGCGCTATGCCTGTTCGAGTTGCGGCTGGCAGGCCGTCTGCCCGTCATGCGGCTACTCTTTAAGCCAATACAAGAGCTTTGGCTTATGCCGCAAGTGCGGAAAAAAATCCGCTCTACCCGCCAGCTGTCCCAAATGCGGCGGCATGGATTTTTCGCGCGGCCGCAGCGGACAGGATCGTTTGAACGAACAGCTTTCAAAACTCAGCACCGCCAAGAAGCCGCGCATACTCAGTCTGACCCAGGCGAATGAACTGGACTTTCCGGAAAACGGCGTTGTCGTATTGACCGACGCGGCGCTGGTGGCCGGCGCGGTCGAAGATATCCGACGGCGCGAACGCTTGGTCACGGCTTGGCGGCGCCTGGCAGCCAAAGCGCAAATCGCCGAAGCCCAGCTCATAGTCCAAGGCTCGGACGAAATTCTCGTGCTGTGCCGCAAAGTCCTAAACAGCGCAGGCATGGAAGAGGAACATGCATTGGAGATGTCTGAACGCCAGCTTTTCGGCTTTCCCCCGTCAGTTACGTTGATTAAACTTTTGGTAGACGGAACCGAACAGCACGCGCAAGACGTTTACGAGCGCCTCGCTACGCTCACGCCGCCTGCCATTACCTTGCACGGCCCGTATCCGGTTCCTTATCGGCCGGCAGCCAGCGGCACACGCTTTGTGATCCAGCTCAAAGTACCGCCACAAATCGCTTTGGACGAGCTTACGCCCATGCTTGATGCGTTCAAGCGCGAGGCATATATTGACCTTGACCCAGTAGCCTTTTTCTGCTAAGCTCGGCTATTAATATCAATTCCATGCCTAAAGTCCTGGACATCGTAAAAGAGCCGGCAAAATCACTGCGCAAACCCTCGCAGGCTGTTGACGTTGCGCAAATCGGCACACCTGAATTCCAGGCTTTCTTGGACGATCTGGGCGAGACCATGTTCGCGGCTGACGGCGTAGGCATCGCAGCGCCGCAAGTCGGAAGCAACATTCGCGTCTTCGTAGTCAACGAAAAGGACAAGCCTGTCGTGTATATCAACCCGGTGGTGGAAGTTTTATCCGAAGCCGTGGTCGAGAGCGAAGAAGGCTGTTTATCCGTGCCAGGAATCTGGGGTATAGTGCCGCGCGCAAAAAAAATTCGGCTCAAGGCCTATGACCGCCACGGACGCCGTATCGAAGTTGACGCCAAGGGCTACAGCGCCATCATCATCCAGCACGAATTCGACCACTTGCAAGGCATCCTGTTCGTAGACAAAATGACGCACGCCACCAAGGGCACGGATAAAAAAGCGGTTTAAGCCATGTATAAAATAGTTTTTTTCGGCACGTCAGAGTTCGCCGTTCCGTCACTTAAGGCATTAATGGATGACGGACGTTTTGAAATTCTGGGAGTCGTGACGCAGCCCGATCGTCCCGTGGGACGTCATGCCGTCCTGACGCCTCCTGCCGTCAAACTCGAAATTCCGGCGCAGGCGGGAATCCAGATTCTACAGCCCGAAAAACTCAAAGACGAATCTTTCCAGACGTGGATCAAAGGCGTCGGACCGGAATGCGACGCGTTCGTGATAATTTCTTACGGAAAAATTCTTCCGCAATGGCTTTTGGATCTGCCCAAGCATGGTGTAATTAACGTCCACGGTTCGCTCTTGCCGCGTTGGCGCGGCGCATCCCCTATCCAAGCCGCCATAGCCGCCGGAGACGAGAAATCAGGCATCACCATCATGCAACTGGATGCATACATGGATCACGGCTCGATTATCCGCCAGATTGAAGAGCCGATCCACGCAGACGATATCGGTTCGACTCTGCATGATCGTTTGGCGGAATCAAGCGGCAAATATCTGCCTGATATATTATCGGACTTTTTAGACGGTAAAATCCAACCGCGCGAACAAGACCATACAGCCGCGACATATTGCCAGACTTTGGCGCGCGAGGACGGTAAGTTGGATTTCACTAAGACCGCAACACAACTTGAACGTCTGATTCGCGCATATAATCCCTGGCCCGGGACCTGGATGGATTTTGATGGTCAACGCCTCAAGATCATCTCTGCTCGCATAGGCGCAGAAGACAACGCAAAATCAGCGGGACAAAAATTTTCGCGCGACAATACCCCCTGTTTAGCTTGCGCGAACGGGACGATTTTAGAAATCACTCAACTTCAACCTGAAGGCAAATCAGCAATGACCGGCGCCGAGTTCTTACGCGGAAAAAGGAATTGGGAATAAAGTTTATTCCGAAGCCTGACAGTCAATTACTGTGTCGCCATATTCGACCACCCGTATCGTTCTTCTGCGATTTTGTTGTACTTCGCTAGTCTGCGGATAATTTCGTCCGGCTTAGCCATCAATTTAGCGGTTTCGCCCGAAACGCGTCCAAGGTTCAATTCGTAGACCGATGCCGCGGTATTTTCAAGCCACGCCAGGTCAAAAAATCGATTTACCCACGGACGAATATTCGGAACGTCCATGAAATTCGGGAATGTGAAAGCGTAGTAAGCGTAATCAAAAAACCCCAAATGAATTTTAACATTCGGGTGTCGTTCGATGTACTTGAGATTTTCTGAATTCAGGATCAAGCCATCCAGATACAAGACTTTGATCCCATTTCGGTTCTCCTCTGATGAGTCCAATATGGCTTTGACCACATCAAAGGTCTTGGGATCTATCGAATTTTCACCAGCCGTGAGTATGCCGAACTCCTCCAATCCGGAGCCAGACAACATGCGGCCTAGTTCTCCGGACACTTCAGGACCTACGTCATGGATATTCAGATTCATGCGCGGAATCCCTTTGGATAATTTGATCTCGCTTAAGATACGTTCCAAGTGCTTCAGTTCCTTGCCGGAAATTTCGAAAGTGACTTGTTCCGCATTGGTCTTCATGATTTCTTGGATGACCTCGCTGGAATATTTGCCGAGATGTCCGTAAGAAGCTTCTTCAAGTGACGTCGGTTGATTCTTGAATTCATTCAGCACCCTAACTTCTTCGGGTGAATGGATGTTATATGATGAATAATTCGCTCGGAGTTTTGCTTTAGGGCTTCTTGCCCAAATGGACTGGAAAGTCGTGTCCGTATCTTCATGCGATTTGAGAATCTCTTTAGGCAAATCGTTGACGTCATTCATGAGTTCGACTTCCATGACGCCCTCGGGTTCAACCGCAATCGGAACAATTGCCCTTTCTTCAGCTATAATCCGTACGTATTCCGATCCACGTAGTTTGCCTTCGATCTTTATCTTCAATGCTACTGGCTCGTTTGTGACGACGTCAGTACTCGGGCTGTCTTGGATTTTATCGCCGGTTGGAGATTTTATGACTAACGGCTTTTCGGTAACCATAGCCTGTTTGACTTCCTTAAGCGTGATAGTGGGCGAACCGGTGCGGACCTTTGCTCTTTCGATCCTCGTAACCGGAGTTTCCAGATATAAAGTATGGTCGATGGTCCCGTTAACCCTCAAGAAAGTCAGCGTGGCGATTTCGTGTTCTTTCTCAAAGCTTGTACCTAGCTGATACGCTGTTTGTTTTTCCGCCGGCAAACGCGCAATCAGCTTTTCGAAAATTACCTGCTCGGCGCGAGCAATAGCCGTGCAGTTGCGTTTGCCGGTCAAGAAATATTCAGTCATCGAACCTTGACCCCATTGATAATTCGCGCTTGTCCCGTACATCTCGTCCACGACCGATCTCACAAAATCATCATCCAGCTTTTCCCCCATCCGCGATGCGAACTTCTCAACCATCTCATCCGCAAGCTTTTGCGCAAGTTCGATCTTGGCTGGTTCTTCTCCGGCTTTTTGAGTGAGTTGGAAATACATCTGATCCAGCGGAATGCTCTCGCCCGCGACAAGCGCGGCGCGCATATGTGATTCCAAGCGCTGTCTGCCGGCAGAATCGGCACGCGAATTATCTTCAAGAGACTTATCCAAAATTAGTTTCCGCTCTTCCGCGCTTTGCGGGTGGATTACCATATCGGATTTTTCCCACTCGGTCCGAATTTTTTGCACGTAATCCAAGGCGTCTTCCAATACAACGCGTCCTGCAGGAGTCATCGGCGCATGCAAACCTAATGCCACAATGAAAGTTTTGAACAGACGATTGCGCTGTAAAACTTCGTTCATGCGCCTAAGCATGCCCCGTCGCTTAGGTATATCATTTTCAGCAGCGACTGAAAACGGATTAGCGTCGGCCAGTTCTAAGATTTTCGTTTGGACTTTTATCAATTCAGTGCTCTGCAATCTTTCATCTTCAACGCGCAGCTGCGTTACCAAATCCTGATTCGCCGACTCCAATTCAACCTCTGCCGAGGGTTGTTTGTCTTTCAATTCCGGCAATTCATGCGTCTGCGACTTTTCGAGTTTCATAATGTTTCTTGGATTCGATCAGCCCCTCGCCCATAAATATGATGGCGAAACCCAGCGGATGGTTCAGATAAGGCGTAAATAGATGCAGCGTAGCCACTGCCACAAGCGAAGAGACCGCGCCGACGCGCAGCCACAACGGCTCGTCCAGTTTCCAAACTCTGCGACCCAAAGAAAACAGAATCCACAGCATGAGCGGGATGCCCAAGATGCCCAATTTGATCCAATGCTCGAGCCAACCCCATTCGAAGGCGTAAGTCGTATACGTTCCGCCAGACTGTTTTACGATTCTGGGATCAAGCGTCTGATATGTCACGGTAGCGCCGAAACCAGAACCGAGGATAGGATGTTCCTCGATTTTTTTGACCAAGATGGGCAATAAATGCCAGCGGCTTGCAGCTGCAGGCTCTTCGAGGTTTGTTCGCGACCCCAAGAGGTCGAACATCGAAGCCATGTTAACGTGCGGCAAGGGAAAAGCCAGAACGCAAACCAGTATTAGCAGACCGGCAACCGCAGCCGTAATCGGACCGCCGATCTTTTTCCACCAAGCGACATGTCTGCTCCACAATAAGCCGATCACGCATACCAAGCCGGCACAAGTTCCGATCCAAAAGCTGCGCGACAGACTGATGGCGAGAATCGCGGCGCTAGCAGACATGATCATCCAGGCAGCGCGTTGTGATTTTTTTGCGCGATGATTCAAATCTTGCTTGTCTTGGCTCAGCCACCAAGACGCGCCCATGATCACACCCGCAACCATGTAAACAAATGACTGCATAAAGATACGATAGGCGTTGCCCACCATGAGCGTGACCTCGCCGATTCCCGTACGCCTGACCCACAGGTAAGCATCCGGAGCTATGGAAGAAAATGAATGCGAAAACAAGTATTCCAGACCTAGCGTCTTGAGCGCCAGCCAAGAGATGCCCACAAAAATAACTGTGACCGCAGAGCGACGCAGTTTTTCGCCATAACGCGAAGCGATATCCAACACCGGAAACAACATTAGCCAGTCAGCCCAGGCATTGGTATCCTTAAACACGGCAG
>CAIKNB010000025.1 GCA_903828685.1 Candidatus Uhrbacteria bacterium
GCGCCTTCTTTACCTTTTCCGGATCGCCGGCCGCGGTCATCCACAGGTAACCGGCGTAAAGCATGAGCACCAAAAACACCACGCCGATGAAACCCAAGGCGATGTTGATGATGCGCCCGATGATGGTCATGAGGTCGCCGGTTCCGCTCGACACGCCAGCTGCGGCGCCGGTCTCCTGCAGGTTCTGTGTATTCAATGCAGCTTGCGCATGCGCTGCTCCAGGCAAACTCAAAACCATGAACAGCGCGAGCACAGCAACAAATGCGCGGCGGTTGATTGCCTTATGCAAAAAGGATGCGAGCACAAATGGTTTCTTGTGCATGTTGGGGACAAGGATTGTTAAGCACAGTATACACGAAAAGCGCACTGTCACCCAGTCTGCAAACCCTTCAGGTTCACGATTCTTCAGGCTTGGGACGAACGGGCAATTTTACGGCCAACAAAAAAGGCGTCCGAACCATGTTTGGCTCGGACGCCGTCTGGCTATTATCGCCTATTTCAGCAACTTTTGAACCGCGTTGCGCACCACCGTCCCATCAGCCTGGCCCGCCACCCGCTTCATGACAGCGCCCATGACCTTGCCCATGTCAGCAGGCGTGGCTTTGAGTTCCGCGATCACGGCCTGGCAGATTTCTTCCACCTGCGCCTCATTGAGCAAGGCTGGTAGATAGTGCTCGATGAGTTCGATCTCCTTAGCCTGCTTCTCGGCCAAGTCGTTGCGGCCTGCAGCCTGAAAATCCGCCAAAGCATCTTTGTATTGCTTGACCATGGTACGCATGACCAGCGCCGCTTCCTCTTCGCTCAAGACGTGTCCGGAATCAATCTGCTTATTCTTGCATGCAGCACGCACCATGCGCAGGGTTGAAGTCGCGGCTTCGTTCTTGGCCTTCATGGCTTCTTTCAAGTCGGCGTCGATTTGTTCAAGTAAGGTCATAGGTAATCAGTAATTAGAATTTAGCAGTTGGAAGAATTGTAGACCATAAGTTAGCTTGTGGGAACGAAAACGTCGAGCCTAGGCCCGACGTTTTGTATTTAATTCCGGCGACGCGGCGGTTCTTCTTTGAGCTGCCCAGTCTTGAGCAGGTACGCGTAATTCTGCCGCTTAGTCTCGCGATACAAAGCGCTTTCGCGGCGCTTATTGCGGTTCATCTTTTTTCCTTTGAAGCGGATCTTTTTGACTTGCAACAGTTTGCCGCTCATCTGCACGTGGCGTTGGAAGCGGCGCAACAGCGCGTCAAATGTCTCGCCTTTTCGGCGTTTGATTTCACCCATGGGGACGCACCTTCCTTTCTATAGCGTTTTATAGCGTTAACTCGACCGCGGCCATCTTATGCGATTACGGCCGGCGCGTCAATGGGCCCGGAACGGGCCAGTTTCTTGTTGATTTCCTGCACGATTTTACGCACATCCACGATTTCCTGCGTGCCCGAGTCCATGTCGCGGATCACGGCCGTGCCGTCCAGCACTTCCTTTTGGCCGATGATGACCACGAGCCGGGCTGCTTTTTTATTGGCCAGTTCCATCTGTGCCTTGATTGAATCCTTGGAAAAAGCTTCGGCTGCCGGAACGCCCGCGCGGCGCAATTCCTCGAACACGGCCAGCGCGCGTTTGCGCCCCTGGTCGCCCAGCTGCGCCACGAACACGTCCGTCTTGACCGGTGGCGCTTCGCGGTTCTGTTCTTTAAGCAGGTTGAAGACGCGTTCGAGTCCGAGTGCGAATCCCGCGGCCGGCATGGGACGCCCGCCCAGCACTTCGGACAAACCGTCATAGCGACCGCCGCCGCCCACTGCTGACTGCGCCAGTTCCGCGTCGCTCGATGCGCCGTAAAGTTCGAATACGGTCCGCGTATAATAGTCCAAGCCGCGCACCAGGTAAGGATTGAGTTCGTACGGCACTTTCATCTCGTCCAAAAATTCCAGCACGCGCATGAAGTGCGCCTTAGATTCTTCGTCCAGCCAATCCACGATCTGCGGCGCCTCTGGTTTCATTTCCACGACCACCAGGTCTTTGGAATCCAAGATGCGGAGCGGATTGCGCACCAACCGGCGTTTGTCTTCTTCGGAGAGCTTGCTGCGGCGCGTGCGGAAATACGAAACCAAGGCGTTCTTGTAATTGACGCGTGATTCGGGCGTGCCGATGGAGTTGACCTGCACGGTTGATTCGATGCCCAGCTCTTTCAAGAAGAGATAAGCCAGGAAGATGAGCTGCGCGTCGGATACAGCCGCGGAGTCTCCCAGAATTTCGCAACCGAACTGCGTAAACTGGCGATAGCGCCCGTGCTGCGGACGGTCGTGGCGGAACATGGATCCTAGGTACCAGAGTTTGACCGGCTGCGGCAGGTTTATCATGCCGTGCTGTATGTAGGAACGCATGATGCCAGGCGTGCCTTCGGGGCGCAGACTCACGTGCTCGCCGCCCAGTGTATCGAAACTGAACATCTCTTTTTCCACGATGTCCGTGTATTTGCCGGTGCCGCGCACGAAGAGCGA
>CAIKNB010000026.1 GCA_903828685.1 Candidatus Uhrbacteria bacterium
GAGAGCTACGTGGCGTGGAAGATTTTTGCTTCGACCAAGGTGTTCTATTCCGTCACGGAAACTCTGGTGTCGAGAAATTCCGCGAATCATCGCTCGAACACTTGATCCTAGTTGTCGCTTTCAAGGAACCGTTCGGTGAGCGCATAGACAGCGCGACTCATCCGATCGAGTGCAGTTGGGAATCGCTATACCAAGCGACGAGACGGATCAATGAAAAAGTCCAAGAACGATACGGCGTTCCCGATTTCTTCGCCATTGATTTCGGTGGCAAGCACATCCGACGGAACGTGAGATAACAGCCCTTGCCAAACGATGAAGTCCGCTATATACAGCGGTCTTTTTTGTTTGTTGGGAAATTTATAAACGCTTTTGGAAAGCGGGTACTCCGCATGATGGTGCAAAACCTAACCGCGCCATTATGCAACATGAAAATTCTTACGAGACTCACGATCTCGGACTCGCAGCCGCGCTACGCACCTGCGGGTACAAACTAATCGGTTTTGAGCCAACCGTCAGCCGGCGGATTGCTTTCGTATTTGAGGCGACGCCAAGCCTCGACGAAGCGATTCAACGATTTTGGACTGGTCAGCTGCCAGTCGATGCTTTGAGCTACTTCGGCTCAGTCAAGCTGCTCAAGACGCAGATCCACTCAATGGTCTGATATGGCGTTACCAGACCGCGCCATTCAGGAATTCCGCGAGCTATGGAAACAAACCTATGGCGAGGATTTGGATTTTGAAACTGCAAAGGCGCAAGCCGAAGCATTGCTTGTGGTCACGCGTTTCGCCTACACACCGCAGCCGTACCAGAAACAGCCGATGAATACCGGCCCACCGCCTTGATCCTTCATCCTCCAATTTTTTAATCAATTCCGTACATGTGCATTCTCTTATCCAAACGAAAAGACGTCCTCTGAATCAGGACGCCTAACCAACAACTATGAAAAATCGTATCGAGCAGTATCTTACCATGAAAGGGTTGCCGTTCATTACGCGCGGCGATCAGATTCTTACCCAGTGTGTTTTCAACGATTGCGACGCCGACAGCCGAGGCAACGAATTTCATCTCTCAATCAACCACCAGATGTGCGTGTATCGTTGCTTCAAATGTCTGGAGGACGGCCACATCTCCGAACTGGCGGAACATCTTGGCGATAACCCGATTGTATTGGGATTCCGGGAAGTCGATATGGGTTTGACGCATATTGCTCCAACGCTCAAAAAGAAAGTGCGAGAAATTGAACAGGCGTTAGATGACCAACAGCTCGAGGCGTGGCACAAGGCATTGCCGCCGAATATCCGATCTTGGCTTACTGATTCGCGTGGTTTGTCGGAAGACATAATCAACCAATCAAAACTAGGTTGGGACGGATCGCATCTGACGATTCCGATTGACGGACCGGATGGCGATTGGATTTTCACCAAGCAGCGCCAACCGCCGGGCAAGGAAAATGACGGGCCAAAGTACCTGTATCCGAAAGGTGCCAAAGCTGCCTTATACGGCGCACGACTGCTTCAAGGCGCACAAGAGGCCATCATCTGCGAAGGAGAGCTGGACGCGCTGATTCTGCGCTCAAACGGCTTCACGGCCGTCTCGAGCACGGGAGGAGCGGGCACGTTTCCCGAAGAATGGGCAAAGCTGTTCGCAGAAACTCCTCACGTGTTCGTGGTTTACGATCTGGACGATGCCGGCCGCAAAGGCGCATTGAACATCCTTAAACTTATCCCACACGCCAAGCTCGTTTCACTGCCGAATGAGCTTGGCGATCATGGTGACGTCACGGATTTTTTCATGAAGGGCGGAAAATCAGTCGCCGATTTTCGTGAGCTACTCAAAGCCGCACGAACCGCAAAGGAGATCGAGGAGGCCGGACAGCGATACGCAACGCTTCCAAAACCTGACACGGAAACGGACATCGTTTCGTGGCGCAAGATTGTGAGTTCGCAATTTCCCGAATGCATATCTGCGGGCGAAGTCGGATTGGCCGTGATCGCACAATTGCTTATCAAGGACATACGAAATCCATTTGGGTTGGTGTATGTCGACGTGCCAAGTGCAGGCAAAACCATCACGCTTAATTTCTTTTCCGAGATTCAAGAACTTGTTTATGCGACAGACAGCTTCACGCCTTCCTCATTGGTTTCTCATGCGTCCAATCGCAAGCAAGAGGACTTGGCCAAAATCGACATGCTCCCGAGAATCCGGCATCGCACGCTCGTGGTACGCGACTTCGCGCCGATCTTCGCCGAACGGCAGGAAGTCTTGCTCAAGAACCTCGGCGTGATGACGCGTGTGTTCGATGGTGAAGGATACGAGTCGGATTCCGGCGTGCACGGCAAGCGCGGGTACAAAGGCGATTATACGTTTATGTTTCTTGCCGGCTCAACACCCATCGCACCGCGCGTTTGGAAATTCATGGGCACGCTCGGCAACCGTCTGTTTTTCTTGAACATGCGAATGAATGACAAAACCGAGGAAGAATTAGCTGATTTGCTCATTCAAGATGACTTCAAACTCAAGGAACGTGAATGTCGGATCGTTACCCGCAATCTTGTTTTGACGCTTTGGAACACGTCCAAAGGTGGTGTGACATGGAAAAAGAAGGATGATCCAAAAGAATTGCGGAAGATCATTTCCCGCTGCGCCCAATTCCTCGCAAACTTTCGTGGCACGGTGAGTGTTCGGGGAGATGACGAGGATGGTAAACAGAGTCATAACGAGCCCTCTACCGAAAAAGCCACTCGCATCAACCAGCTTTTCTACAACTTGGCTCGCGGTCATGCGCTCGCATGCGGGAGGACGCAACTCGAACGCGAGGACTTGTGGCCATGCATTGAGCTCGCGTTGCACTCCGCTCCGTACAGCCGCATCAAGATCATGGACGCGCTCATCGAATATGCAGGCACCATCAACACGGGCGTGGTTGAGGGCGCGATGGGCTGCAGTAATCCGACGGCGCTCAAAGAGATTGAAACATTGCGTGTGCTCGACATTGTGGAAGTTCAGGAGATGAGGAACGGCACGGTCGGTCGACCGGAAAAGCTCATCACGATTGCTGAAAAGTTCGCGTGGTTTTGTAGCGACGAATGCAAGGAGCTCCGAGCCATGCAACCGAACCAATCAATTTCTAAATGAATCTGGCTATGTGTATGTTTTTAGGTTTTTAACCTGCCAAGTCCTATTGATTTCGACCGTATGTCAAAAAACGTTTGTGAGTTTGCCTGCCCATTTCCGATTTCGAAGCTGCGTAAGATGGAATTCCTGAAGCGCCATTTCAGCTCCGGGACGATGACGTGGCGCTCGATCTACGGCGAACGCAGTATCGCTTTCCGTGTTTGCTTCGAAAGCAACAGACCGTACATGCACCTGTCATACAAAGCTGCCGGAGAACCGATGGAATATGACGTTGAGCTGGTCACGACGCCCTGCAACTTCGGTGGCGTCCGCTATTGGTTCATCTGTCCGGCTTCACGAGGCGGAATCCCATGCCGACGTCGAATTGGTGTGCTGTATTCGGCTGGTCCGTATTTCGCGTGCCGCAGATGCCACGATCTTGCGTATCAAAGCCAGCAGGAAAAACGATCGCACGTGTTCGGAATCTATGGACTCTTTCTCAGTCGGTCCGACCAACTCGATGCGATGGAGCGGAAAATCCGCGTCAAATTCTGGAAAGGTCGGCCAACCAAACGCTACGAGAAATTCTTGAAGAAGATTGGTGGTCTAAATAATCGATTCGGGCATTCCATCCTTTCCGGCGAAGCTCATCGAAAACTTGTAGAAAGGCTCAAATGAAGCTACGAAACACAACAATATGAAACATTTCGTCATTTACGCTCGAAAGTCCACGGAATCCGAGGATCGGCAGGTTCTGTCGATTGATTCCCAAATTAACGAGCTACAAGCCATTGCCGCTCGGCTTGGATACGGGGAGCTCAAAATCATGCGTGAATCCATGACGGCCAAAGCGCCGGGGCGTCCGGTATTCAACAAACTTATGGAAATGGTCGAAGCTGGTCAGATCCACGGCGTATTGTGCTGGAAACTTGATCGATTGGCTCGCAATCCTGTTGATGGCGGGCGTATCATTTGGTGCATCAAAAACGATGGGCTGTCAATCGTGACGCCAAGTCAGTCGTATTCAAGGGAGGAAGACAATACGATTTTGATGTACGTGGAATTCGGCATGGCGCAGAAATACATCGATGATCTTGGCAAAAACGTGAAACGTGGGAATCGCGCCAAGCTTGAGATGGGTGGACTCCCCGGGAATGCCCCAATGGGCTACATTAACAAACTCGATGACCATACCATCGTCCCCGATCCTGAGCGCTTTCCTATCATCCGTAAAATGTGGGACTTGGTATTGACGGGTGCGTATTCGATTGAGCAGATCCGAACGAAGGCCAATGGCGAATGGAATTTTCGTTCTCGAAAAACCAAACGCGCTGGCGGGACGCCGATTTCCAAAAGCGCTATCTATAATTTGTTTCGCAATCATTTTTACTTTGGCGTGATCGAGCGAGACGTCGAAGGCGCTGCACGGCGTTATACCGGCGCTCACCAGCGCATGATTACCGAGAAAGAGTTTTGGGATGCCCAGAAAATACTCGGAAACCCTGTGCCAAAGCCCCAAAAGCATCAATTTCCATTAACCGGCCTCATCCGATGCGGGGAGTGCGGCGGCATGGTTACGGCCGAGGAAAAAACGAAGGTGTCCGGCAAGCAGTACGTCTATTATCATTGCACCAAGAAAAATAAGAGCGTCGAATGCAATCAGAAATTCATCACCGGTAAATTGCTCGAAGGACAATTCCAAAAAGTCCTCGAGTTCGTGAACGTGCCGACAGGATTTGCGAATTGGGCAATCCGTTGGCTGAAAGAGTCGAACCTGATCGAATGCGATGACCGGACCAAGACGTATCGCTCGCTTCAATCTGCCTACAACGCAATTCAGGCGAGAATTGACAAGCTCACGGACATGCGACTTGGCGATCTGCTGACGAATGACGAATACGCTCATCAAAAGGAACGCTTGCTCCAAGAACAGCGTCAACTCAAGGAAAAGCTGAACGATACCGAGCAACGATCTGACAATTGGCGTGAACGCGTCGAGAACGTGTTCGAGTTCGCAGCGCATGCTAAAGACTGGTTTGAAAATGGAAATTACGAGCTCAAGCGCAGCACCGCCGTTGCACTCGGCTCGAACTTTGTGTTGAAAGACGGAATACTCGTGTTTAACGCGAAGAACGTGTGGGAAAAGTTTTCTATTATCGCTCCGCAGATCAAACGCGATTGTGAACGGCTAGAACTCGATGAAAACGGCTACGTAGATGCAAAAAACACGGAACATGTGTCCGTGTTTCCTGTCTGGCAGGGGCTGTAGGAATCGAACCTACGTCGCTGGTTTTGGAGACCAGCGTCCTACCATTGAACGAAGCCCCCTTGTTCAATTGTGCCCGGATAATAGCATCGGCCTGCTGGAATATCAATAGCCGCCAGGCCTAAGCCGCCCAAGGATACGGCTGGCTGTAAATCACCTCTTCCCTGGCGTATTTAGCCAGCCAGTCCTTGAGATGCGCCGTGGCGCGCACGTCGTCTTCGTTATACTTGATGATGGCTTCGAGAATTTTTTCATCGCCTGTTTCCAGATATTTTTCGAACTGATCTATGGATTCTCCGCCATTTTTGACCGTCTTGCCCCGCCACTTGAAACCGAGGAACTTGGCCACGTGTTTCAGGCTGTAAAAATACAGCGGAAAGGTGATGTGGTGTTTGACGGATTCGCTCAAATCAACCATGTTCTGACGGAACAGATCCAGCCAATGGCTGCCGCCATAGCGGCGTTCCATGATGCCAAGCCGCACCAACTCGTAGCTCGAATAATGGTAAACCGTATATTCCAAAGGCAAAGTCTCAAGCCAGGATAAAAAGTCGCGCCACATCCCCTCTTCCTGCTCCAACTTCTTGGCTACGAATGAGACATACTCATCGCCTTCGGATTTGCGCAGCAAAAAGCCATAGAGATAATCCACATCGTTCGGCGGATCGCTCTCGATGTCAAAATGGATTTCGAGTCCATTCACATGAAGTTCTACAGGTTTGCGGATGATGACGCTCTGATGCTTCAGGGCAAAGGCCTGGGTTTTGATGGTCTCCAAGCTGTGCAAGGTCAGGCCTTTTGCTGCCTGCGCTAGATCGGTCGGAACCATTGCAGCAGCTTCTGATACATCATGAATACCTAATGAGCGCAAAGTTTTCAGCTTTTGAACATTAACGTTATACAACAGCGCGATGTCATCTTTTTCCTTAGCTGACTTTTCGCATAAGTCTCCCCATGGACCCACGTCATAACAATTCTTGCGCAATACGAGTTCGGGTTTATTGCCGTTGACCGTGGCTTCGAGCTCGCGGATGAAGTCGTTGAATTCAGCCCGAACTTCGGACGGATCAAACTCCAGACACTCGCCTTCGATGTTATAGACTGCAGCTTCTTTCGGAAACACGCCTTGGATGCGCTCCAACAGCTCGGCATAAAACGTCAGCTGGAACTTTTGGTATTTCTCGATCTCTTGAGTCGACTTCACATCCTTGGGAACGTAATGCCAAGATCCGAGGCTGCTCTCGCCGTCACGGCGCTCTAAGATGTCCGGGCGCCCAGCCCAACCTCCATCCACCAGCGTGCCGTGGTAGATATATGGTACGCCGCGCCGCATAAGCTCGAGCGTGCGCGTGAAATCCTGCTCCAAATCCGCGGTCTCAAGCGGCTGTTCCATTTCCTGCCCGGCGAACAATCTAGCCACCACCTCGGCCTCGTGCGCCACGCCGTCTTCCTGGCGTTTGAGCTCGCCTTCGGTTTGTGTGCGTTTGGCTTGGCGCTCTTCGGGCGTGGCGAAGCGATCGTAATACGGCCAATGCGGACATTGGAAGGTCTTGTAGATATCGGTAGCCGTCAGATAATCAAGCATATCAAAGCTTCTTCACATGTTTGAGTGCCAAAGCATGCGCCTCGGTCAGCGGGGATTTGAGGCGGCTCGCCACCAGGTCAAAGACGCCCTGTTCGTAAGCGAGCTTATCCTCGCGCTTGGCGCCGAACAGATCCCACACTTGAGCCGAAGCTTGGGCCGCGGACAACAGGCTGTTTAGATTATGTATGTGGTCCGCGCATTTGATGGCCAAAGCCTCGTCCGAAGCCGACGCCAGTTTGAGCAGGAATCCCTGCTTTTTGGATTTCCATTCCGCTATCTCCGGCTCGGTGACTTCGGACACCAAACGCGCCACGCGCGGAGTCGTGGCCGCAGAAAGTTCTGCGGACGATACGCCGCAATCCTCCAGCACGTCATGCAATATGCCGGCCGCCACGACCTCGTCGTCATAACCGGCCTTCTGCAACAGAAAACCTACGCCGGCCGGATGCGCGATATACGGAATGCGTTCGAACGGATGTTTGCGTCGCTGCCCCTCATGCCAATGCGCCGCCAATTCCAGCGAGCGCATCACCAGAGCGGGATAAAATTCTTTCATACTTGGGGATGGGTGTTTTTTTCTGCGGCTTTTGGCAGCTTGCCGCTTAGCATGATCAATTTGCCGCCCTGCATGCCGAAAGAGTTGCCGGCGCCTAAACACGACAGCAGTGTCAGCCCGGCCAGCGCGTAACGCAGTTTGGCGTACTTGATCATATGCCATAGCGCGGCGTCGAGGCCAAAGCCGATAAGCAAAAATACAGCAATCCAAAATACCAAAGAGGTCAGGAATACGAGCCTGACCAAACGCGGATCATATTGGCGCCAAAGTTCCACAGACGGATTCGGCAACTTGGCTTTGAGCGGAGGCTGGCTGAAAAATCTAGCCATAGCGCAAGTTTATACCTGTTGCGCCCAGCGTCAAAACCGGCTGCAGCTGGCGGCTATTTAGTCTCCTTGTGCGGCGTGCGCTTTTTGCACTGCTTGCAAAACTTGTTCATCTCAAGCCGCGCCTTGATGGTCTTCTTGTTCTTTTTGGAATGGTAGTTGAGCTTGCGGCAAACCGTGCATTCCAGCTTGATGAGATTATCTTGAGGCATAACGTTACGATTAGGATTTACGAAGCATGACTTGGCGTTAATTCTATATGGAGCCGCCTCGCGGATTCGAACCGCGGACCTACGGTTTACAAAACCGTTGCTCTACCGCTGAGCTAAGGCGGCGGATAAGGCAGCGGAATCATACGTCCTTAAGCCCAACACGTCAATGGCCTGCAGGCTTTGGACCGGCCCGTAATTTTAAAACCACCCATGAGTGAAGCGGGTGGTTTCAGTAGCGGCTTGCGCCGAAATATGTCACTGCGGAAGTGTTGAAGGAGTCACCGTGGAAAATGAGGACAAGCCTCGGAAGTAAGTCACCGTGGAATTCGGGCCATTTTGGCCATAAGCTCGTCACCGAGGGAGGCGAAGTCGCCCTTAGCAGGATCATGCCGTGCC
>CAIKNB010000027.1 GCA_903828685.1 Candidatus Uhrbacteria bacterium
GAGTGACTGGAGTTCAGACGTGTGCTCTCCGATCTGGGAAGCCCGTGCGTGTGAAAGTAAGCGCGCACCAGATGATCGGATGCGGCCTTGGATGCCGAGTACGGGCTTTGCGGATCATACGGCGTGGCTTCGTTGAATTTTTTTCCATCGCCGAGCTGCAAGCTGCCGAAAACTTCGTCGGTCGAGACATGATGGAAACGTTTGATTTGTCCGGCGCGCTTCTTGGCTTCTTCCAGGAGCACATGCGTGCCCATGATGTTGGTCCTGAGGAAAATCTGGCCGTCCTGGATGGAACGATCCACGTGCGACTCGGCCGCAAAGTGGACGACCGTCTCGACGCCATCCATAACGCGCGCCACAGCAGCTGGGTCGCAAATATCGCCGTGCACGAATGTGTAACGCGACTCATCAATGCCTTTGAGATTCTCCAGATTGCCCGCATACGTCAGCGCGTCGAGATTGACGATGGAATCAGCCGGATGGTTTTCCAACCAAAAACGCACGAAGTTGGAACCGATGAACCCGGCTCCGCCGGTGACAAGTAGTTTCATATTTTTTCCGCCAAGTCATGATAATAGCCACGCTCATCTTCAGGTAAGCCTTTGGCGAGTTGCGCCATGATCCAATCCGTATTTTCCATTTCAGTTTGGTTCTTCTCATACGAAGTCAAGGGTTGGATGACGATTTTTTTACCCGAAATCCCGACGGGTAGGATGGGCAAATCTTTTCCGGTCAATTCCTTATATTTTTTGGCCAAAAAATCAAATCCTCCGTAAGCCTGCTTCAATGCTTTTTGTTCATCATAAGTGAAGACGCCTTCAGGAAAAACCGCGACCGCGTCACCGCGGCTCATGGCGGCTATGGCTGCGCGCATGAACGGCAAATTATTGACCACACCATTTTCGCTATTACGGAAAATCTCGGAATAGGCAGCCTGACGCACAGCGCCTGGCACTCGCTGGAGCAATTCCTGTCTCTGTCCAGCATCCAATTTTGCGGCTGATTCCTTGATTGGCAACATGCCTAAACGTTTGAGTAGCCAACTGCGGAAACCCGAGCGCTTGAAGTTGGTTTCTTCGCCCGCTGCGATGTGCAGATTATCCTTATTGAACAACGACAACAGCGGACCGGTTTCGCCTCCAAAATGGTTACTCACCACCAAATACGGACCTTGTTCCGGGATGTTCTCGCGACCCACGACTTCACGGCCACTGAGCTTTTCTTTCATGCGTACAGCCCATGAGAAAAAGCGGCTCGTGATTGAGGGGCGTGGACTGTTCAGATATTCAGGCAAATAGCGTTCTTGAAATTGGTCGATTTTCACTAGATCGCTCGCACCCGCAACCTCTGGTTCCAAACCTTCGATTTTCTTACGTAAAACACTGACCTCTTTAGCTGACTGCCTCTCATCATCTTGCCGCTCGCCTTCGGATGATGCCTTTTCACCGACTTTGTCGACTCTCCTTGCCTCGAATGAAGGGGCTTCAACATCTCGCCCAGAGAACCGTTGCTCTTTATTCATATGCGGATAAGGTAACCGATATATGCTTTCTTGCCAATCATGTTGAGGCCATCTGAATACACGCCTTCATGGCTTGGATTTATGCCGCGCTCATATCTTGACTTTAGGGCCGATTCCTGCTTAAATCTTGGATTCGCGCTTTGTTTGGAAAAGCTCTATTTTGTGGGCTTTTCCAAAGAGGGTGCGAAACTGGACTTGTCAAAAGACGACATGAGCTATGCACCCTCACAATCTCGGCGGACGTTCAAAGACGAGCGCTTACGGCGCGACGCCGCGGATGTCTGCCACTAATCTTGCGAGACGAAACCGGTGTTGTTTCTGAAAAAACGTTGATGGGTTTCCCGCTTGCCCCACAAAGTCCTTTCATGGACCGCGTGGGGCCCTCTTTAGAAGGTCTGATGTGAATCGGCTTTTCCAAAGAGGGTGCGGATGTGCGTTTGTTGAAAGACGATGAGAAAGGTGCACCCTCAAACTCTCAAAATGCGGACCAATGTCCGCGCAGGGACCAAAAGGTCCATTTGTTCCTCAACAAGTCCCCAAGGGGACGCAACAAGGATAAGCAAAATGCAGGAAACCAGAATCGTAGGCATCAGGCATCGCGTAAAGAAGACAGCCGAAGGCGAAGCGCGACCTACCCAGGTCGCCATCCTCACC
>CAIKNB010000028.1 GCA_903828685.1 Candidatus Uhrbacteria bacterium
ACTTTCGTGATCAACGAGATGCTCAAGATCTTCGATAAGTTATACGATCTAAAATCCACGGGCGGCCCCATGTTTGAGCAATACATGCGCAATGCCATGATCCTGATCATGGACCATCCGGAGTCGGGGAGCACGCTCATGGAAATCCCCAAGGTCTTGTCGGACGAGGATTTTCGCGCCTTCAAACTTTCTAAGTGCAAAACGCAAGTAGTCAAGGATTTTTGGACCAAAGAGGCGCAGAAAGCCGGCGGCGAAGCCTCGCTCCAGAACATGGTGCCTTACATCACGTCCAAACTCACGCCTTTCATCGCCAACGACATCATGCGGCCCATCATCGGTCAGCAACACAGCGCCTTCAACCTGCGCGAGGTCATGGACGGCAAAAAGATTCTGCTCTTGAACTTGTCCAAAGGAAAGCTCGGTGACCTGAACGCTTACCTCATCGGCATGGTACTGGTGGGCAAGATTCTGATGGCCGCGCTCTCGCGCACGGACATGGATCCGAATGACCGCAAAGATTTTTACCTGTACATCGACGAGTTCCAGAACTTCTTAACCGATTCCATCTCCGCGATTTTATCTGAGGCGCGCAAGTACGGTCTGGATCTTATCGTGGCGCACCAATATATCGGACAGCTGGTGGTCAACAACGACACGCGCATCCGCGACGCCATCTTCGGCAACGTAGGCACAAAACTTTGCGGTCGCGTGGGCGTGGATGATGCAGAATTTTTGGCCAAGGAATTCGCACCCATCTACTCGCAGTTCGACCTGGTTAACGTCGAGGGCTTAAACTTTTTGACGCGCCTCTTGATCGACAACACGGCATCGCGGCCCTTCAATACCAAAGTCGTGTTCGCACCGCGTCCCGGACAAAAAGAAAAGGAACTATCCAGGATGATAATGGAACTTTCCCGCTACAAATTCGGTCGCAAGCGCGAACTGGTCGAAGCCGAAATACTGGAACGCCAACACGCGCAAGAGTCTGGATTAATGGGTGAAGAAGACGAAGGGGACGTTGGATTCGAACTTTGACCCAGGTAGTGCTACAATGTCTATTGGCCTAGGGAGGTTCCTGGGATTCAGACAGAGTAAAATAAATAAAATGGCTAAACAAAAGGAAGAAATCGAAGAGAACAAGGTAAAAATCAACTCCGTTGATGCAAAATTTGCGTTGGCCAAAAAGATCATCGCTGGACTGCGCGATGAACTTTCCAACCTGGAACGGCTCTTAGCCAGCCCTGAAGACACGAATCTCGACGAGCTGGAAGCTTTGGTTAAAAAACAACCTTCATCCGAGGGCGAATTCATGTCGCCGGCAAATGAAGGAAAAATCTTGGAGGGCGTATTCGACGGTCAGAATATGGTGGGTTCGGACGGCCGTCAGTACATCGTGCCGCCCAATTACGCGTCAAAATCCAAGCTGGTCGAAGGCGATATCCTTAAACTGACCATCCAACCCAACGGCTCCTTCCTGTACAAGCAGATCGGCCCAATCGAACGCCAGCGTCTGGTAGGGACTTTGACGCGCGACGAGATAACCAACGATTGGCGCGTCATCGCTTCGGGCAGGAAGTACGCCGTTTTGCCCGCGGCCGTATCGTACCACAAGGGTTCGGCTGGAGATGAAGCCGTGATACTTATCCCCAAGGCTGCACCGTCCAAATGGGCTGCGCTCGAAAATATGATGAAGAACGAGGTGTAAAGTTTTTTACACCGCGAATTACCTTGAATTTCGGCCTGCGGGCCGAGATTGTTTTTTATCGCTCTACGCTATAAGCTACACGCCGTATGACCTCCCTCAGCCGCACTTACCGACCGCAGACTTTTGCCGAAATCACAGGCCAGGAAGCAATCAAGGAAACCTTGAGGCTTGAGGTACAGACCGGCAAAATAGGACATGCTTATCTCTTCGCGGGTCCCCGCGGCGTAGGCAAGACGACCTTG
>CAIKNB010000029.1 GCA_903828685.1 Candidatus Uhrbacteria bacterium
CCAAGCAGAGCCTGATTTCGCAACGCGAGCTGGGCACGGATTTTCCCACCTTCGCCGAAGGTCTCAAGCATATTTTCCGCCAAGATCCGGATGTGGTGCTGATTGGCGAGATGCGTGACCCGGAAACCATCATCACTGCTTTGACCTTGGCCGAAACCGGACATCTGGTTTTTGCCACGCTGCATACCAATGGCGCCGCGCCCACGGTCGAACGCTTGATCAACTCATTCCCCGCAGTCCAGCAGCAACAGATCCGCTTACAACTTTCACTGGTATTGAAAGGCGTGTTGTCGCAAATCCTGCTCCCCACCGTGGACGGCAAGCAAGTGGCGGCGCGCGAAGTCATGGTGAATACTTCGGCTGTGGCCAACATCATCCGCGAAGGCAAGACTGAACAGCTGCAAAACGTGATTTTCTCTTCGTCAGCCGACAAGATGATGGATTTGGACCAGGATTTATCTTCGTTGTTGGAAGAAGGCCGCATCACACAAGACACGGCCTTCGAATTCGCACGGGCCAAGAAAAAATTCGCCTAAGCCTCATTTGCGCCTTGCCAGCACCACGAGATTTTTGGCGTCCAAGATACGAACCTGACTTTCGTCGCCCCAACCCTGGCAGATTTTGATGTCCCAAATTTTGGGATCGAACAGCGAGCGCAGTTCGTGCAAAGTAAAAGCATGGTTAAAGCGCTGGGCGTTGGCGCCTTGGGCTTTCCAGGGAATCCAAACGTCGCCCGGCTCACCGCCTTTCACCAGCGGCCAACGCAGCCATGCCGCGAGCCAAGTCTTATTACGGAAAAATACACGATGACGCAAATTCCAAACAGTCAAAACCAGCGCGCCTCCGGGTTTAAGCAACTCTGCAAGCTCTTGGATTGCCGCGCGTTGCGCCGTCTTGGTTGGAATGTGATGCAGAACCGCTAAGCAAGCGATGACGTCGGCCGACGTTGATAGTACGGGCGCGGCGCGCGGCGCCTGTACGCCGAAGCCTCCTGCAAATATTTCCGTATTTGGACGATCGGTCAATATCCTTTTCGCTTCTTCACGCAGCGAAAACGACGGTTCAACCGCGATGAATTTTACGTCAGACGAAATCTCCAAGCCCAGTCGTCCGTTGCCGGCGCCGAAATCCACCAGAACGTCGCCGGGCTTGACCGCGTCTTTGACCAGCTTCATCACGCCCCATGGCGCATGGCGCGTAGACGAAAAAGCTGCGCCGAATTCCTCATAGAAATCAGCGACCGACTGCGCCAGCTTGTGCGTTTCTGCATTTTCCCTCATGCTGTGACACGTTAGCATGACCCAACCCAAACCTCCAAGCAAGCTCGTACAACAAGTCATCCTTAAGCTGGCCGAGTCGAAAGAACCCACGCGCAGCCATCTTTCCGTGGCTTTGCGCGAGGCGTGTTCCGGCACTAGCTTCCGCTTTCCCAACTCACTCGAACTGTGGGCGGCTTATCGCGCGCTCCTGGCCCAAAAAAAAATCAAACCCAACGCCCTTCTCGAACGCGTGCTGCGCGTCAAAGACGTACGTACGGATTCGGGCGTGGCGCCGATTACGGTACTAACCAAGCCGTGGGCCTGCCCGGGCCGCTGCG
>CAIKNB010000030.1 GCA_903828685.1 Candidatus Uhrbacteria bacterium
AAGCTGGATCTGGACAGCTTGGCGCGAACTCTCGCGCTATAAAGTCGCCGTCCCGGCGACTTGCCGGCAATCCTGACTCATTCCCCTATCCGCGCGGATAGGGGTTTTGTTTTATCCGCTTTCAAACGATGATGCCGCCGCCCAGGCATTCCTGGCCGCGATACAACACGGCCGACTGACCTGGCGCTACGGCTTTGACCTGCTCGGCGAAATCAATCCGCAGTCGGGAATTTTTCCTTCCTCCAATCTTCGGCCGCAACACGGTGGCTTTGACCGGCTCTTGCCGATAGCGCACCTGGACTTGGCACTTGAACGGAAGTTTGGGCAACCGACCGGAAATCCAGCGCAAATCCCCGATATCTGCCGAGCTGCGGAATAAGCGCGGATGATTGGCTCCCTGCACCACGATGAGCCGGTTGAAATTAAGATCCTTGTCAGCCACGTACCAAGGTTTAGCGCCTTGCGAGACCAAAATCCTATGGCGTTGCCCTACGGTATAAGCGTCTAAACCCTGGTGCCGGCCCAAAATTTTGCCATGTTCATCCACAATGTCTCCAGGCTTGGATTTGATTTTCTTGCGCAAGAATTTGACCATGTCCAGCTTGCCAATAAAACAGATGCCTTGGCTGTCGGGCTTTTCGGCCGTGGGAAGCTTGAAGCCGCGTGCAGCTTCACGCACCTGTGGTTTTTTCAGCTTGCCGATGGGAAACAGCGCGTGTTTCAAAGCCGCTTGCGATACGCGGTATAAAAAATACGATTGGTCCTTGTCAGAATCGACACCACGTAAAAGATGCGTGAGACCTGACTTGTCGCGATACAAATCCGCATAATGGCCAGTGGCCACAAAATCAAAACTAAGCTTTTTGGCCGCCGCAGCAAACAAGCCGAACTTGATGACCTCGTTGCACAACACGTCCGGGTTCGGCGTTGTGCCGGCAGCATAATTCTTGAACAGATCCGCCACCACTTTGTCGCGATAACTTTTTTCGAAATCAAACGTCAAAAGCGGAATCCCCAAACGCGCTGCCACGCGCAAAGCATCGCGGCGCTCCCCTTTCCATGCGCATTCTCCGGAGGCGAGTTCCTTGGTATCGCTCCAGTTTTTGATGAAGCCTCCTGTCACGTCATAACCCTGGCGCACCAACAAAGCCGCGGCTACGCTCGAATCCACGCCACCCGACATGCCGACGAGCACGCTCTTGATGTTTTGCCGCTTGGCCATAGGCTTATTTGCTGAAGCGCTTAAGCAACACGGGCATATCTTCGTAATCGAAAATGCGCAAACGCGTGAGTTCCAGCAAAGTCGAGGAAGTATGTTCAGATCCAGGTTTGGTGGAAAAAGCCGTCAGGTATCCGGCCTGACGCACCAAATCCGTGGTCGTGGCGTCGAACTTGCCGTAAGGATAAGCGAATGACGTGACCGTGTGGCCCAATAGCTTTTCCAAATCCTGCTTGGATCCATCAATCTCATCCTGCTGCACTGCCGTCTTGTATGAAACGAGCCAGGCATGATGACGCGTATGCGAAGCGATGGTGCACAGGCCCGACCGGTCCATCTCCTGCAGCATGGCATTATCCATATAGGCGGATTTTGCGGCATGAAAATCCGTGATGACGAAGAACGTCGCCTTCAAACCCAGCTGTTTGAGGATAGGAAACGCGTAAGTGTACTGTCCGACATAACCATCATCAAAAGTGATAAGCAGCGGCTTTGACGGCAAAGCGGCGCCTTGATCCATGGCTGCGTACAGCTCATCCGGCGTGATGGTGTGATAGCCCAAATCCATGATCGCTTTCATCTGCGCAGCGAAATGCTCGGGTGTGACGGTCAGGGCTTTTTGCATCTTGGTCAAATCCGGCGTGATGGGACGCACATAGTGGTACATGAGCACCGGCGCGTTGATGGGATGCTGATTCGCTGGAACGCGCGGCGTGCTGGAAACCGAGGCAGCCAAAGAAAACGCAGGCGGTGCTTGCACCGGAGAGAAATCCGCCGGAATGACCACGTTGCGCGCGCCTTCGGGAACAAATTGTTCGGCCTGCGCATTGCGCTGCCAATCATCAACGGCGCGTTTGCCGTCTACGATGAGCGAACCGTGTACGCTTAAGGAGGCGGCGCACAGGATGGCAGCTGCTCCGCTCAAGGGTAAGACGATCCGCAAATGCATAAAGCGAGGCAAGTATAGCTTATGTTCAGGAATTTTTCTTGGCGCGCGCCGCCAATTGTCCACATGCGGCGTCGATATCTTCGCCGAACGATACGCGGAATGTCACCAAGATGCCGTTATCGCGCAAAATCTGCATGAACCGTTCGCGCTGATCTTGGGGCGAAGGCATGAACTTTCCGGTCTGATGGTATTTGATCAGGTTGACCTGGAACAAGCGGCGGTTGTGGCCTAAGAGTTTAACCAAATCCTCGGCCGCTTCATCCGAATCATTCACGCCGTCGATAAGCAGATATTCGAACAGAACCTTGCGGTTAGTGGCAGCTGCATAATCGTCCACGGCTGCCATGAGCTCGCGCAACGGAAAAAGCTTGTTGACCGGCATCAAAGAATCGCGCAAAGCGTCATTGGCCGCGTGCAAAGAAATAGCCAGATTGACCTGGAGCTTTTCCGCGGCCAGTTTTTTTATGCCCGGTACCAATCCGCAGGTCGAAACGGTCATGTGCCTGGCGCCCAAATTAAATCCTTCCGGATCATGCAGCAACTTGATTGCGCTAAGCACTTCATCGTAATTGCTGAACGGCTCGCCCATGCCCATGAATACGATGTTGGTGACGTGCGCATCTTGCGTCTTGAGATATCTGGCAAAATAGATGACCTGTTCCACGATTTCATCCGCAGTCAGATTGCGTTTTAAACCGCCTTGGCCCGTGGCGCAAAATTTGCAGCCCATGGCGCAACCCGCCTGACTGGAGACGCACACCGTATTGCGTCCGGCTTCGTGGCGCATGAGAACAGCTTCGATGCATAGCCCGTCAGCGCAGGAAAACAAAACCTTCACCGTATCCTGGCGCGAGCTTACGGCCTGGGTCACGAGTTCGAGGCTATCCCAAGGAATCGCCTCTTTGAGGTCATCCCGTAACTGTTTGGGGAAAGTCGAAAGGTCATCCCAACCGCCCAGGAATTCAGCATAAAAAGCCCGTTTAGCCTGGGCTAAACGGAAAGCTGGTTGGCCTGTTTGTGCCAAATGGCGCTGTAATTCGCCTAAATTCATTTGCTTAACGCCGTCTTTACCTCCGGCGGGTTCCAAGCATACGCATCCCAGGCCCAATTGGCAAGGGATTTGGCGGAATTGAAGGAACTTTGCTTTGCCGGCGCTCCCAGAACCACTACCACGAGTTGGTGTTTGCCTGAGGCGTCAGCCGCTTCCAGAGCGAAATTATAATCTGATTCGTAGATGAAACCTGTCTTGCCTCCGATTACGTTGACGTCTGATTCGAGCGTCAGCAGATGATTGGTGCTCTTCACGTTCTTAGTGATCTTGTGGTTGCGAATCTTGAAGCTGTAAAGCTTGGTCGAGGCTGCTTTGCGGATGGTGCTGTTGGCAAAAGCAGCTTTGACGATCTTGGCCATATCCAAGGCGGATGTTACGTTCTTCTCATTCAGGCCCGTGGGCTCGACGAAACTCGAATGTTCAAGGCCGAGCTTTTTGGCTGTGGCGTTCATTTGTTTGACGAATCCCTTCATGCCCAAACCGGAAAGGCGCGCCAGCGACATGGTGGTGTTATTGGCGCTGCCCACGATGCTGGAATAGAACATGTCTTTGATGCTCATGGTCGAACCCACAGGCACTACCAAACTACCGCCGCCCACTTCATCCGCCTGTTTGGTGGCATAGATAGCTGTCCACGGCTGATGGTGTTGCACGGTGACGAGCGCAGACATGAGCTTGCTCAAACTCGCTGCTGGCCAGACTTTTTCCGGCTGATAGCTGTAGAGTACCTTGCCGCTAGCGGCATCCATGACCACAGCCCCAGCAAACTGTCCGCTGGAACGCGAATAATCCGCAGCATTGGTCTTGAGCACGGGTAAGATGGTCTTGGCCCAAACCGTTGCGGGGAGACAGAGCGCAAAACCTAAAAAAAGCATCGTTCCGAGTGCTCTGACAATTCTCCTTTCCGTTGCCTCAAACATGCAGATATTTTCCTACGTCCGCGCCCATCGGTCAACGCACGATCTTGACCGGCGTAGCCACTGGCGTCCAGTCATACATCTTCTTGGCCGGTCCCACACCCAAACGCACGCAACCGCCAGACGCCGGCGTACCCAGATGATCCTCCCCTTCTTTGCGTCCATCGGGCCATTCGGGCAATTCATGGATACCTAGACCCTTAGTTGAGAATTCCATCCACCACGGCATCCAAAGCTTGGCATGGTTGGACCAGGCGCGCGGATTCTTGTTGAGGACTTTGAAGTCGCCCGTGGGCGTGGGATAGCCTTTGCGGCCGGTCGAGACTTTGTATGAAGCCAGGGTCACGCCACCGAGCATTTGATCCAAGGTCTGCGTGGAAAGATGAACCTTGATGCTCTTAGGCAACGGAACCGTCGAAGTCGAGGAGGGCGAAAAACCGGCAGTCACTTCTGTGCCGTCAGCATGCCCGTCGCCGTCCGTATCCGGATTCGTGGGATCGGTATTGAACAGTAATTCCATGCGGTCATCCAAACCGTCATGGTCATAATCACCCGACACAAACTTTCCTGTGCCGTCAGGGTTGAACCCGTGCTCGATCTCGGTCAAATCATCATAACCGTCATGGTCCGTGTCTTTATCCAAAGGATTGGTATGAAAGACCTGCGTTTCCCAAACATCCGGCAGACCATCGCAATCCGAGTCCGGCAGACCGTGGCTTTGGCAGGCTTGTTGGGCTTGCGCGCTCCAAGGTAAAAATATCGCGCCTATGAGCCAAACCGCCGCGATGCGTCGAGCTGTCGCAAATGTTTTCATCCGCGTAAGATTCCGGCCATCCATTCCGCGATCTTGTCCGGAAGTTTGACATCGGAGCCGAACATCTCGGTGCCGTGGCCCGCGCCCTTATACGGAGTAAAGATCTTGCGATCGACGGGCGCTGAATCGAAAATCGTTTTTGCTGCTTTGAAAGAATCTTTATCCTCTTCCGATGCCGCAATATACAGCGCCTGGTCAGACACCAGATGCTGGATGTCTTCGAAGGCATTCAAACCGCGCAAATCAATGCCCGGAGAGAGCAATGCTCCGCAGGGCATGCTGGGATGCGTGGCCATAATCTTTGCCGCCAAGTTCGCGCCGAATGATGCGCCGCAGACCGCCACACGGTCCGGTTCAAGTCCGCGGTGCTTGATCCACTCAACGCCGTAATACACGTCGTTCAGGGCCGTGAGATGTTCCTCGTCGCTGAACGAGCGGTGATCCAGCAACGCGCCTTTGTATCCTTGGGTGCTTTCGCCGTGTCCGCGCAAATCAATGGCCAGCGAGGCCAAACCGACCTTAGCCAGCGAACGCTGCAAACCGGCCCAAGAGGTGCGCGTAGAATGCATCATGTGGAGCAACAGCACAGCGCCGAGCATGGTGGGAGTCGGATACCAATCGCCGACTATCGTGACCTGGTCAGCGGTTACGTAGGAAATTTTTTCGGCCATATGTTTTTAGAGGTTGATGACAGTTTAGACTTCATTCTCAAACTCGCCAAGCGTCGCTTTAGGCTGGATTGGTTCCTGCCTGGACGGTCCGGCCTTGACCGAAGACACGGCAGATTTGAAGACTGTGGCCGTGGTCGGCGCATTATGAATCGGCTCTGCTGCCGCAGGAAATTCTTCAGCTTGGTCAAACTGTTCACTATTTTGGGTTTCCGGTGCTTGAATCGGCCTGGGCTTGGCTGGCTTGCCGCGCGGTGCTGATTTCTTTTCGACTGGCGGCTGCACCACTGGACTACGCTGCGCTGCTTCAGTCCGATCATCGATCAGCTTGTTCTTATTGGTCTCGATCTTTGAACCCTTTGTCCCTACGAGCTCGGCCAGCAGACTCTCCCGCTCGTCATCTGCGCCGCCAGACACTATGCGAATGGTGCCCTTAGGCTGTTGCTGCGGCAAAGGCCTGCGCTCGCCCACGATATGCGGCTTGTTGGGCGGCGGACGCTGGGCTGGTGGTGCTGTCTTGTGCGGATTTTCCGACTGTTCGTAGGTTTGGACGAGTTTGGATTCCAAACGATTGGCTGGCCTTGAATCCTGGAAGGTGACTCCCTGGAGCTGATCTGCCCTGGGTTCGCTGCGCAGCGCGGCTTTGCCGACCGTCGTCTTAAGTTTGCGCTCTTCACGCACCAATGGCATGCACTCGGAACAGAAAATGGGCCGTGACGTATCGAGCTGAACCGGCATTTCCCAAACCTTGCCGCAACGCGTACAGGTATATGGGAATTGCGGCTTGTTCGACTTCTTTTGGCCTTGCGGCGGTTTGACGATGGAGGCCATGCGCTCGTCAGATATCTTGAGATATTCACCGCCTTCTTCTTTGCCTTCCAGTTCTTCGACGCCCGAAACTTCCTTCAACTCTTCTTTTCCTTCGTCTTTCGCCGTTTGTTCTTCTTCGGTCAGTATCTCGGGATATTGCAGCTTCTCCGCAGTACCAAGCTCCATGCCGCTCCAGCGCAAGACTTTTTCTTCGATTTCGGCGCGCGGCGTAGCGTAGCGTTCACGCGACACGGCGATGACTTTCTGCGTACTGCTGGTGCGCTGCGCGATGGGCGGCAAAGTGTTAGCTGAAAATGGCGACGTAGCCGCGCCGTCCACCATGAGTTTAAGATAGACTTCGAATTTCGTGAGGTTGACCAAATCTTCCGGCGTATACGTGGGCATGAACTCATTCTCCATGAACGTAGCGTCGTCCGAGCCCACACGGAACGTGATGATGGTGCCCACATTGCCGAACACGGCCCAAGCCACTTCTTCTTCGAGCTGCTTAATATATTGATGCGCAACGGTCAGATTAAGATGATATTTACGCGCCTCAGACAAAATGTTGGCGAAAGATTCGTTGGCGAAGTTCTGGAACTCGTCGACATAGAGGTAAAAGTCGCGGCGCTCAGCTTCTGGGATATTCACGCGCTCCATAGCCGCGAGCTGCAGCTTGGTGATGATGATGCCGCCGAGCAAACGCATGTTATCTTCGCCGATGCGGCCTTTGGACAGGTTGACTATGAGGATTTTGCCTTCGTCCATGATCTGGCGCAGGTTGATGGTGGATTTAACCTGGGCCACGATATTGCGGATGATGGATGCGGAAAGAAATTGGCCAACCTTGTTCTGCACCGGAGCGATGGCTTCGGTGGCGTATTTCTCTGACCACGAAGAAAATTCCGCGACCCAGAAAGTCTTGACGATGGGGTCGCGAATCTTGGCGATGACGCGCTTGCGGTAATCCGTATCCACGAGCAAACGGTTGATGCCGAGCAAAGTCGCACCCGGATAATCCAAGAGCGCCAACACGCAGTTCTGCAAGATGTATTCCATGCGCGGGCTCCACACGTCAGGCCAGATTTTTTTGAACACGCCCATGAGCCCGGCAGCCACCAAATGCTTTTGGCTGTCTTCGATAGTTTCCAAAATATTGAAGCCCACCGGGTAATCCAT
>CAIKNB010000031.1 GCA_903828685.1 Candidatus Uhrbacteria bacterium
AATTCATCTTGGGTTCTTTCAGGAACTCGCAATTTTAGGTTCAGCTATAACTGACGAACCCCGATAAATTTTTCAAAACATCTTGAATATTGTACTCTGATAAATGTTATGCCTGAATATACAACCCTGTTGCGTTCCATCGGTTTGAATGAGAGCGAGGTCGCGGTTTATCTCGCGGCTTTAGAAATCGGCCCGGCCCAGCCGCAGGCTCTGGTTGAGCGCTCCGGTTTTTCTCGTCCTGCGACCTATCTGGCCATCGAGCAATTGGTGCAAAAGGGTTTGATGACCTCGGTGCATCACGGCAAACGTTTTCAATATTCGGCTGAACCGCCGGAGAGGTTGGTTAATTATGGCAAGTCGCAAGTCAACGCTTTGCAATCCAAAGTCCATGACATCGAGCGCATCACTGAAGATCTAAGGCTGTTGCAGCATGGCGAGCGCCCGGCCGTTAAATTTTACGAAGGAGTTGAAGGCCTTAAAGCAATCTTGCAGGATCTGGCAGATACCAAGCCTGAAAGCACGGAGGAAATAGCCAACATGGATACGGTACGCGAGATATTTTCCGTTGATGAGCTGCAGGCCGTACAAAGCATCCTGGTAAAACTTAAAGCCAAAGGCCGGGCATTGTTGAGCGGTAATGTGAGTGCCATCCGGCCAGGCGTAGAAGTCAGGCTGTTGTCCAAAGATGAATTCGGCTTTTACGGGGATATCCTGATTTATGGCAATCGGATCGCCATGGTCTCGTTCAAAGGAAAAATTGCCGGCGTGGTCATAGAAAATCCAGTCTTAGCTGACACCTATCGCACGCTCTTTGAATTGGCTTGGCGCGGCGCTAAGGATTATCCAGCATTCGAGAGAATAAGTAGCTAGTATCTAGTAGCTTGGGGGGGGACGACCCTAGCTACCAGCTACTAGTTTCTAGCAACTGTGATTTCCATAAAACGACAAGCCCCCGCCGTAGAACAACAGGCGGGGGACATTGCCTCAGCTTCCGCTTCCCATGGCCTCCTCCTTTCTGTGCGATTGATGATCGTACAGCCTTGTTGTTCGTGGCTGCTGCCTGGAACATCGCAAGGAGGATTGGGCTGTTAATGGGGGATGGCTGAGACGCGAGAAGGTGGGGAAAGTTACAATATTTAATATATCACATTTAAAGGATTTTGTCAAGCCTAAGGGCAACACTTTTGATATAAAAAAAGACATTTTATAGTAGAAAAAATTCAGTTATATTTTTATCATAATTTAGCTAAATTAACAATAAATAAATTCTTTTGTAATGCGGGGCTTGACAAATATATTAAGACGTGTTAGAGTGCATTTGTTGGATGACGAATTACAGAAAACGGTCATTCGAAAACAAGTAATATCGAGAAATTAGGGGATTCTTCTCCCTAGCAGCGTCATTTTTACGGGCCATTGTCCAGGGCGTGGTCGCGTTGATGACTGTGGAGCTTGGTTCTTGTGGGACGCCAAAGCTTCGCGGGGTGAGTGACTGCCCCAAGGATTACCGTGCCTGCGCGCTCGGTTCAATCCAACTTTTTGAGGTAATGATCAGCCTCAGAAAGACCGCGCTGGAGCTTTTAAGTCTCAGCGCGGAATGTCCCACACTACCGTTAATCTCAGCGGGTAAGGCGGAAGAGTCTCTCGGGGGTCGACACCTGAGTGGATGAACCCGTGAGGCGGAAGGCGGGTGCAATCGCCAATCGTCTCGGGACACGAGTCCCAAGGAAACCAGCCAGAAAATGGTTTCTGAATCCACCGTTGGTAAAAAGAAGATCCTATCGGATCGTCTTCAACGGAACGGAAGCGAGTAGACCATCGGGGCCTGCACAAGGATCCCAAGTCTACAGAAGCAAAGTACTTATTGCACAACACTGCGCGGGTGAGTGGTTAACTCCATTCCCCGCGCTCCCTCTCCCGAGTCTGACGTAGGTCGGAAACGGAAGAGGGGGAAATGATGATGGAAAAAATCGAAAAATTGTTGCGTGAGCATGGAGCGGTGGTTGATGTCAGCGATGACGAAATGGCGGAGTTGCTCAAAGAGTGCGGCAGTCAGGTGGTTGATGAATTGTTCGTGGCCCAAATCGACTCCAAAGGAAAGGAAAGTATACCGGGTTTCAGGCAGGTTGGTTATGACCCTGGGGTATATTGCTGCCCTTGGTCTAAGTTCCGGAGAGAGTTCACGACGCGCATTGGATCTTATGGCCTTGATGGATGTTGGCATCAGGTGTTCATTCAAGTTCGCGGTCTGAAGATTTGTTTCAGACGCGATATTACTTACTTGCAGGATATATAATCCTGCGCCCTCTCCCGAGTCTGACGTAGGTCGGAAACGGAAGAGGAGGTGCTAACTGTACTTTCCAAATTTTAACCCATAAGACCTGGTAGACTGTCGTTGAATAAAGCTATCCAACGATGATCCACCAAGGTCTTGTGGGCGTACGCAGCCACTTGAGGCCGTAGGGCGATGCGGAAAGGGCATCGAACGGACGGGAACGCCGTTGAGCGGTCTGGTATGATCGCAATACCCTAAAAAAGTTAACAGTATGAAGCTCAGCTCCGAGCGGATGTCTGCAATTCGCCTCTCCGGATACTGATGGGTGCTGGGGTGTGCACATACCCTTCATCCTAAATACTGTCCCGATTGTTTTGAGGGGTCGTGCAGACCCGTGCATCAAGGCGATCGGACTGCGTACATCTTTTTTCTGCAGCGGATTGACAACCCGCTGTTTCTTTTACGTAAAAAAACGCCCCGCGAGCGAGTGCTCGGCGGGGCGTGTAGGACGAAGGGGAGTCAGGCTACGCTGATGTCCGGTTTGTAGCCCAACTTATTGTAGGCTTCATCAATGCTGCGCATGATCGGACCGCGTATCCTTCCACCTACAGTTGCGTTGTTTTCCTCCAACCTGCGGATTTCTTCCGGCGGAATGCTGTTGTGGTGCGCATAGTTATGGCGCGAAAGGCCGTAGGTCCTGCGGCAGTAACGGAATGCCTGGCCAAGGAGCTCCGGAGCATCCAATAGTTTTTTGGCCACCGAGAGTTCGAAGGCATAGAGTTCGTAGTCGCCGACTTCGTCTGCGCCGCAATTGTCGCAGATGAATCCTGGGACCCGTGCGGAGTAGGTTTTTCCGACGAGCGTAGTAGTCAAGGTGACCATCTTTCTCTTGAGGTCTGCCTGCCTGCAGCCGCTGCAGAGTTTGATCATTGATTTGCCCTCTCTGGTTTTTGATAAAAGGTTCTGACGGATGTTGCATCTAACCAAAAGTCTGGCATTTTGTCAACTCTCGACAAAAGCCGAAGATGACATTAAACTAGGCCAACGATAGATATTTTGGACGCTTAGCTTCCTCCTCCGTCCGCCTTTGGCGGACTGCGGCGGACGGGACGCTAAGTATTTCGTTTGGACGCTTAGCTCAGCTGGTTAGAGCACTTCGTTTACACCGAAGGGGTCGCAGGTTCAAATCCTGCAGCGTCCACCACATGAGAGCTCTCGCAAAAGCGGGAGCTTTTGTTAACTTAACGTCTTGACATTTAGGCAAAAAAGTGCTTAAGTGTAAGTAGGTCATTTACAAAGGAGCAGTCATCATGAACACCGGTTTCAATCGCCTGAAGTCATGGGTCTGGCCGGTGCTTACCGTCCTGGCCGTCCAAACCTTCGCCCTCACCGTATTTGCGCAAGAGGTCGACAAACCGTCCGAGATTTTCGTCTCGTGCGCCTATATTATGGGCACGCTGGCCGCCATCGTCTATAAGATGGCAGTAGGCAGCGCCAAGCATCTGGCGGACAGGGATTTCCGTTTTCGCGCGCTCATCGTGCCGATCATTGGATCCGTGTTCCTGTCCTTTCCGCTGGTGTTCGTCATCATGCCTAAGTTCGGCAAGCCCACGGGCAACTTCTTCACCGACTTCGCCTACACCTATCTTACCACTTACGCTATGATCGATATGACGGCCGACTTCTTCACCATCATGGAGATTGTGAAAAAGCGGATAGGCATGGCTGCGGATAGGGACGCGCGCGAGAGCCAGCCGCCTTCCAGGCCGAAGATCTCCAACTGACAACGCGCGCCAAGCTGGCGCCCCATCAATCGCTTCGAGCTATCGGAGCGATTTTGTTTTTTATGCGGTGTCGGCTACAGTAGTCAGGTATGCACGTCATCCTGGTCCATGGCCTAGTCGGTTCTCCGGAGAATCATTGGTTCCCGTGGCTGCGCAAGGAGTTGGAAAAACGCGGTTACACGACTGAAGCCCTTAAGTTACCGCGGCCTGCGCTGCCGGCGCGCGAGGATTGGATCAAGACTTTAGCCGCTGCGGTCAAGGATCCGGCTAATACCATCCTGATCGGACATTCTTTGGGTTGTCCCACCATCCTATATTTCTTGGAGCGCTATCAAGGTAAGGAAAAAATTCCGCAAGCGGTTTTGGTCGCGGGCTTCGGACGCAAATTCCTGAATCCGCAGGTTTCGCATCTCCAACAAAAGCTGCTGCACTGGCTGGAAGACGATTTGGATTTTGCGCGCATCAAAAATAATTGCCGCAGCTTCACCTGCATCTGCTCCACCAATGATCCGTTAGTGCCGTACGAAGAAGCTGTGTGGCTGGCCAAACAGCTGGACGCGGAACTCGTGACCGAACGCAAGTTGCACTTCATGTCCGTGGCAGGCCAAGGCACCACGGAATTGCCCAGCGTAGTGCAAGCCATTACCGGAGAAAAAATATGAAACAAACCACGCTGTGTTATCCGATGAAAGACGGCCAAGTCCTGTTGGCCATGAAAAAGCGGGGTTTCGGCGCAGGGCATTTGAATGGGCCGGGCGGCAAGCTGCAAGCAGGGGAGACGGCGGAACAAGCCTGCCGGCGCGAGGTTAAAGAGGAAGTCGGCGTGGAACTCCTGGGGTTGGAGAATCGTGGCACAATCGAATTCTGTTTTGTTGACCGGTCGGATTGGGATCAGTCATGCAGTATTTTTGTGGCTACAGGAATCAGCGGAGAGCCGGTCGAATCCGAAGAAATGAAACCCGAGTGGTTCACTATCGAGAATCTGCCATTCGATCTCATGTGGCCCGATGATCCGCATTGGCTGCCGGGTGTCTTAGCCGGCGGCAAAGTCAGCATGCGCTTTTATTTTGATGTGCAGGGGAAGCTGTTGAGCTTCGAAAAAATGTAAGGGCACTCCTTGCGGGTGCCCGGGGTTGGCTCAAGGCCTTGCCCCTACAAATCATCGCGCGCTTCGCGTATCATGTTCCCCGTATGGCACTGCAAGTCGTGGCCTTGGGCACAGGTATCAACGTGAATGGCGTTGATTATTGTCAGCATCGTTATCCGCCGAGTTTCCTGATCGACGTGGATGGTTTGTTGATACTGTTCGATTGCGGCGAAGGCACGCGTTTTCGTTTGCAGGCTGCAGGCTATGATTACGGTTTGGTTACGCACGTGGCCGTGTCGCATGCGCATCCGGACCACGCGGCGTTGCCGCAGTTTATCCAGGCCAAGCTCGGTCGCCTTCTTTGGGGTAAGCATGATCCGCGCACGACGCAACTTAAGATTTATTTGCCGCGCATTCTGGCACGCGATTTTCCGCAAGTCTGGAATTGGCACCAGCCCGAGAACGACGGTGGCTACTGGCAGGAATTCGCGCCCGAGATCATTGGCATGGATGATGGTTTTGAGCGCGAGTTGGCGCCGCGGGTGCTGCTCAAGGCATTTAGCGTGTATCACAGCTACGGCAAGCACCCGGCCATGGGCTTCAGGCTCGAGACGCCTTACGGCATCGTGGCTTACACCGGCGATTCTGGCGTCTGCGAGGGCGTGCGCGTGCTCGCGCAAAGCGCGGATCTGCTGATTTCGGATTGTCAGGTGCGTATCGGGCAGGAGTATACGGGCGGTTATGGGCATATGGGGCCGCGCCAGTGCGGCGACTTGGCGCTCAAGAGCGGCGTGAAGAGGCTGTGGCTCGTACATTATCCGGAGGTCGACGAACCCGAAGTCATCGAAGCCGAGGTGCGCGCTGCCGGATATTTCGGCGAAGTCAGGCTGGCGCAGGACGGGGAGCGGCTGGCGTTGAAATAGCTATGAGCCGGCCGTCCGATTTGCTATACTAACCTACAAATATATGTTTACGCGCATTCTCATCGGAATAATCCTGGTGGCCATCGGCTTCATCATCGTCTGGAAGACGCGGAAGTTCATCGATGCCTTCGGCGCCATCGCCTGGGCAGATGCCCACCTGGGCGGCGGCGG
>CAIKNB010000032.1 GCA_903828685.1 Candidatus Uhrbacteria bacterium
AGCCTCTACAACCCGCACATCGCCACGATGGAAGCCGACCCGACCAAGGCCTACAATCAGGACGACGCCACCGGCTTCATCCGCCTGAACGGCCTGCGTCTGAAAGTTGCGGCGAAAGTTCATGGGACAAATCGAAAGGCCAAATAACTATGAAATCTATCGCAACTCTGGGTGCCGCTCTGGCACTTGCAATCTCGGTCCATGCTCAGGACGCCGTCAAGCGACCGGTGGCCATTAAGGCCAGCGTTGGCGATGTGACCGACAATCGCAGCACCGGCTCGTTCAACTCGGAATGCAAGATGGAATTGAAATTCATGGGCGATGCGGCCGCCGATGCTTCGAGTGTCCGCAAGGTGCGCGTGACAAAGGCCCTAGATGAATTGGGCCGAGACTTGACGCGGACGGAAGACTCGGACTCCTTCGGTTCGATGGGTTCGAACAAGCGCGGCACGACCCTCAAGGCCGATGTGCGGTTGCTCAATCCATCGCGCAACGCCACGGTCATCAAACTTATCGAAGGCGAGGTCGAGTTTTTCAATCCGACGTCGGCCAATGGCGGCGTGCTGATCATCAAAGACTTTCTGAAACATCCCGCCGAGCCGGTGCAAAATGCGACGCTCAAAAAACACGGCATCGAGTTGATTTACCTGACCAAAGAAAGCTACGAGGCGAAGAAGAAACAACTTGAAGCGCAGAAAAATGATGAACCAGGCGCAAAGCTCGGGGAAGCGTTCGGCGATTTGTTCAAAGGCATGTTCGGCGGCATGATGTCTTCGGGCTCCAAGAACGCCGTGATGTTTTATGTAAAAGACCCCGACAAACGGGTTATTGAAATTGAAATTCAGGACACCGCCGGCAAGGCGCTCAAGCGCGGCAGCAGTTGGACTTCGCAGGAAATGCGGCAAATCGAGCTCAATTCCCCGGCTCCTGCCGATGCGCAATTGCTGATTCACCTGGCCACGCCCGAAGCCGTTCAAACGTTTTCGTTTAAAGTTGAGAACATCCCGTTGCCGTAAATACAAACCCTCACGATGGAAGCCGACCCGACCAAGGCCTACAACCAGGACGACGCCACTGGCTTCATCCGCCTGAACGGCCTGCGCCTGAAAGTCGCGGCGAAAGTCCACGCGAAGAAAAAGTAAAATTGTTGCAAAGCCAAAGTTCCGTCAGCACTATCAAAGTGTTGGCGGAATTTTTATTTTAATATGTCCACTCAAACGCCCCACACATGTTTTGTAATTATGCCATTCAGCGAAACCGTTCACGGCTCCGGCAAAGCCTGGGAATTTTGTTAAGGGGATAATTGCGGATTTAGACTCCTCGTCTCTTGTAATTGCTGATTTAACAGGAGCAAAGCCGAACGTTTACTACGAACTAGGAATAAGGCACGCCCTGCGTATTCGCACAATCATCATCACTCAGCATTTCGATGCGTTACCTAGCGACTTAAAAAACTATTTTGTTTTTGAATACAAATATTCCGAGAAAGCCCACGAATACGCTGATTTTTATTCAAAGTTTGAAAAGAAAATGCACGAAACTATACAGGCTTGGGATGAAACAACTGATCCGAGCGACAGCCCTGTGAGTGATTTTCTGGGCATAATGAACCAGAAAATTGGCAAAGAACTTGAACAAGAAAAACAAGAGTTGAAGAGGATTTTTGCCAAGCTTAAAGAATATTTTTCTCACAACTTTGAAGTGTGTGAAGACATTTCAGAAGCAATGAAAAATGGAGGAAAAATTGAAGGTGACAGGTTGACCGTGGTAGATGTTTTTGCAATCGATTCCATTTACATGCGATTGAATGCCTATAATTGGAAACACATTCCGCCTCAAAGTATAGATGTTGTGGAAAAGATAATTGTATTCGTCCCATGTCCATTTCTCTTTGCCCGGAGGTTTGGATTTTCGAGCCATGAGATTTACACTGAAAGTTTGGTGGGCGAGCTTCCTCGCGAGCCGGTTTTCATCCGTGTTTCATCTGTAAAAATCTGTGGCTAGGGCGAAAGCGCCTTCACCGTGGCTTCCAGGCTTGCCGCGTCCGCGACGTTCAGCATCGTCGCCGTTTTATCAATGCGCTTCATGAAGCCGCTCAAGGCCGTGCCCGGCCCGAGTTCGATGAACCGCGTAAAACCCTGCGCCAGCAACGCGCGCATCGAGGTTTCCCAAAGCACCGACGCGCAAACCTGCTCGACCAGCCTGGTGGAAATCTCGACCGACGTCCCGTGCGCCTGTGCCGTGACGTTGGAAAACACCGACACAACGGGCGCGGAAAGCTTCACCGAGGCCAATTCCGCTGCAAGCTTCGGCTGCGCGCTCGCCATGAGGGGCGAGTGATACGCGCCCGCC
>CAIKNB010000033.1 GCA_903828685.1 Candidatus Uhrbacteria bacterium
CACCCTTCAGTTGCAGCGGCCGCAGACTCGACCGCTTGACCGTGCCGCCCCGCCGCGCCACCTGCGTCAGACGCATCAAGCCCGGCTCGTCAAAAATCCGGCGGCGGACTTCTGCTGCCAGTTCCTCGGACAATGCAGTCCGCGTCGTCGCTTCCGCGGCTTCGTCGGGACCAAGAGTAGTGTCAGCATCGGTGTTGTTGGTGCGGTCGTCTTGCATGCGGTGGGGGTCCTTGGGGAGTTGGGAACGGAGAAAGAATGGGGTTTAGGTTCAGTGCGGTAATGACACGGCTCTGCCGCAGCGACGTACTGTCCAAGGTTAAGCATCGACTACATTCGTTGGTTAGGTAGTTTTTGCGTGCATGACCTTCCTTGTCAAAGCAATCATACTAGCAATCGAAAATCCCCAAAGCGGGCTGACGGCCCAGATTGGCATATCGATACTGGCAGACTGGCCAGCGGGGAATGACAAAATGCGGAGAACATGCTCTGCTATACGCAAAATGCCGATTTCGTTTTTCAGATAGCCGTCAAGCGTGTTTTCCCACGAGTGGTTATTAAACATATCCCGCAAGACATCCGACCACAGCAAGGGGTTGCAGCCCTTAGTAATTATCATGAAACAGGAGGTGCCCAATATCGTGCCTATAACGAACAGCACGAGAAGAAAATGAATGGTAGCACTAGCATCCCATAGGCTTTCCCACGGACATGCAGAAAAGCACTGACCGGGATGTCGTTCGCCTGTAGCCTACAGGCGCATGAAAAAAAACAACCACGCGGGGCGCCGCCAAGCGCCTCGTGCCCGAAAGGGCAAACCATCCCGGCCAGCGAAAAATAAGCATACCGTTTTCCGGCAGATGTGCAATTGGATTCCGGAGCACATGATTCCACAATTGGCACGGCAATACGGGATCGACGCCCGTGGTTTCTCCGAAGTCAGTCATGTGTATTCGTTGCTCTACGGCCATACCGCGCACGCCTTGAGTTTGAACGATATTTGCGATGCGTTGTCGCTTCACGAGGCGGAGTTTTTGCGCATTCGTGGTGCGACGCCACCCAAGCGCAACACGTTCTCGAACGCGAATCGGACCCGCGATCCAGCCTTGGCGGAAGCGTTGTATTGGAAGCTCTACGCCCATCTGCAGGAAACCTGCCCGGCGTTCACCCAATATCGGAAGCATGCGGGGTTCATCTTTCGACTCAAACGCGAAATCTTTGCGATGGATTCGACCACGCTGCAACTCACCTTGGCTAGCATTGACTGGGCGCGCCATCGGCGACGCAAGGCGGCCGCCAAATGCCACATGCGATTGAATATCGGCACGTTTCTGCCCACATTTGCCATCGTGGAGGATGCCGCTCACCACGACTCTGTGCGTGCCGACGCGCTGTGCGCCGGTCTGGTGGCGGGCGATGTGTTGCTGGCCGATCGCGCGTATGTTGACCTGAAATTTCTCGCCGGTCTGCATGCGCGTGACGTGTTTTTTGTGCTGCGCCCCAAACGCAAGATGCTGTTCAAGACTGTCAAGAAACTGCGCTGTTCTGGAAAAATTCTCCGCGACGAATTGGTCCGCCCCGATGGCGTCAACACCGCCAAGAAATATCCCGGCACATTGCGCATGGTGACCGCGATGGTTGAGGTGGACGGCAAGGAACGCGAAATGACGTTTATCACGAACAACACGACGTGGAGTGCGCGGACCATCGCCGAACTCTATCGCGCACGGTGGTGCATCGAGTTGTTCTTCAAGGAACTGAAGCAGACGCTGCAACTTCGCGACTTTGTCGGCACCAATGAAAAGGCGGTCAAGTGGCAGGTTTGGACGGGCCTGATCACACACTTGCTGTTGCGCTTCCTGCGGCACATCTCGCGTTGGGGCCGGAGCTTTTCGCGATGCGCCGGTCTCGTGCGCAGCGCCTTGTGGGTCAAGACCCACTTGGTCGAATTGCTGCGTCACTATGGGACAGAAGGCGCCCCCCACCGGCCTGTACTTGCCGCGAAAGAACTGTTTTTGCCCGGATTCGAGGCCTTTTCCAGTTTGCTTATGGGACAGCATGGTTGATTCACCTTATGAAAACAGACGGTTTCGACAAGCACGCGACAAAATTCCAGCACACGCACATTCACAACGACGCAACAGGTACGCAAAATCCCCTGTAAATACGAGGGGAAGGTGTTGTACTATGCCGTCCGTGGTTCGCCTATGGGATGCTAGTGAAACATGATGAGTGGTTTCTTGCCTTGGTACGCACTTTCGCTTGCCAATACAGGCTCCTTTACCGCCCACGGCCCTGTCGCGGTGAAGATTAGCGGCCTGCCGACTTACGAGGGTGGTGCTGCCGAACAGTTGCTGCTGAACCCGCCGCCGCGGCTATTCCAGG
>CAIKNB010000034.1 GCA_903828685.1 Candidatus Uhrbacteria bacterium
ATCGAGGGTTCGAATCCCTCCCTCTCCGCCAGACCAAAAACCGCCCGAAATGGCGGTTTTGCTATAGAGAGCAGGGGGAATCCTATTTTTTTCCAGTCAGACCAAAACAAACATCCCACATTTCTGGTAAATTCTGTTCTTTTATCCACTTAAGATACAGGTCATCAGCGCCTTCTTTTATATAGTCTTTAATCGTGAAGCCTAGTTTTTTAGCTAAGGCATGTATACAATCGATACTACCTTCGATCTCTAACCAACACCCGAACGGATAAATATCGACTGTGACGATAGTGTCCATTTCGTCATTAAATACAACCCGCATTTTTTCGTAAGAATTCTCTTCTTCAAAATCCCCTTGCAATCGAATCATCGCGAGCGCGTCATCTAACCGCGAGCCTTTATATATAATCTCCTCAATTTCTTTTTTGACGTCGCCGTCATCAGCAGCGGTTTTATACTTATGTGTCGCCTCAACGCAGGTATGCTCAAAGTTATCGGATAAGCGCAAACGAATTTTTTTCTTTTCGTTTTTTATACCATATATCACGTCCCGTAAATATTCTGTATGTGAATACTTGGTCAGCTCACGCAAACGTGCAAGCATTCCTGATACATCCTCGATTTTCAATTTAATTTCATTTTCCTCAAAAATGTGGTCCATATAATAAGAAGTGAACTGCGAATTTGAATTTATGTCAAAAATCCCTTTCATAGCCGCCTAGAAACACAATAGCCCGCTGCGCAATGAGGAATTGCACAACGGGCTTTGGAGACGGGGCGCATCACCGGATGCGCCGATTTCTGGGCAGGAGACTGGCTTCCGCCGCTGACTTCCTGACCTCTACCTGCAGCAAGATGTCGACGATCACGCCGGCTAACATCAGCAGGCTCAAGAACAGGATGGCGAGGAAAATCCCCACCAGCGGCGTCCCCTGATAGCGGTAGACGTACTTGATGCTCGCAGCGATAAAACCGCCAAAAACCAGCATTGATAGTCCGTGTTCAAGGTTCATTTTTTCCCTTTCTTTCTCTTGACTATGGCTGCAAAGATACCATAAATATGGCCTTTTGTCAAGCCCTTGGGATAACAAAATCCCCCGGTGAACACCGAGGGATTTGCGTTTGATTTTGGCTTATTTGAGTGCCGCGTCGATTGCAGCTTTGATATTAGCCAAAGGCTGCGCGCCGGAAAGCATCTTGCCATTCACGAAAGTGGCAGGCGTGCCCTGAACGCCGGCATCCGAACCGTCCTGTTCGTCTTGCGCGACCAACGTGGCGTACTTGCCTGAATCCAAGCATTTCTGGAAGGCTGCCTGATTCAAACCGATCTCCTTGGCCATGGGTCCCAAACGTTCCAAGGCGATACCTGTGCCGTTAGACGTGGTCTCGGTGAAGATCTTGTTGTAGATTTTCCAGAAGGCGTCATTGCCTCCGAGTTCAGCTGCGCACTCGCTGGCTTCGGCTTCCTTTTCTGCGTTCTGATGAAACGAGAGCGGATAGTGGCGATACACTAATCGAACCTTGCCGCTGTACTGCTGCATGATCTGATTGAGCGTCTGGTAATGCGTCTTGCAATACGGGCATTCGAAATCCGAATACTCGATGAGCGTGACCTTGGCGCTGGACGGGCCTAAGATGTGATCCGTCTTCTCATCCACCGGCTTGACCGGCCCGGCTGTTGGGGTATTGGTACCGCTGGGCTGCGCGGCTGCTGCGGCCTGTGTGGGCTGCGCGGCTGCTGCGGCTGCCTGCTGGTTAGATCCAGCCAAAGCGCCCAAGCCCTTTCCGCTGGAAACGTTCCACACCATGAAAATCAAGGCTGCGGTGGTGCAAACCGCAATGCCCACGAACAAGCCCATGAAAAACATGACCTTGGACAGGCCCGTGAACATCCCGCCTGTTTCCATTTCTACCTTCTTGTCTTCGTCTTGCATACGCGTATTTATGCTTAAGATTATTGTTTTAGTGCGTCTATGATTTTAAGCCACGGCACAATGTATGTCGAGGGAAAAACGTCAAGTCCCGGGGCTTTTCGGCGATTCAAGCGGCTTGGCCCTGAAAATACTTGATTATCTGGAGCGCGGCTTTGCTCCCCTCCCCGACCGATACTGCGATCTGCTTGGCTGTGATGTCGGAGACGTCGCCTGCGGCCCACACCCCTGGCGCGGACGTCTGGTTGTACTTGTCTACGATGATTTGTCCCCATTTGTCCTTGGCTACGAAGTCCACGAATCCGGAAACCGGCATGAGTCCTATTTCGATGAACACGCCCTGGGTCGGAACGTTCTGCTCGGCGCCGTCGGCGAGGCTGACATCCAGGCTGCTGACGAACTGCCCGCCGTTGATCTTAGCGACCTTGGATGAACCCATGAATTTTATTTTGCCTCCGGCTAAACATTTCCTCTTCATCATGTCGTCGCCGGCCAATTCCGCGTTGACCGAAATCAAAGTCACGCTGGCGGCGTATTTTTCCAGGAACAACGCCGCGTCCATGGCGCTGTTGCCGCCGCCCACCACGCACACATCCTTGCCCGCAAACAGCGGCGCATCGCACGTGGCGCAATACGTTACGCCTTTGGCATAGAAATCCTTTTCACCCGGAACTTCCAGACGCCGGCTTTCCGCTCCCGTCGCCACCAGCAAAGTCTCGGCTTCATACCCTCCGATGGTGGTGGCTACGCGAAAACCATGGTCGAGTTTTTGCACGCCTAAAACGTATTCGTCTTCTTTGAGATCGAACTGCCCGCGATAATCATCCAGATGCTGCCTGAAGCTTTTGACCAGGTCGGCTCCGTCGATGAGATGGAAGCCTAAGTAGTTCTCGATGTCCGCGCTCCACAAAGCTTTGCCGCCGAAGTTGCCGGCCAAGAGCAGGAAATTTATCTTTTGCCGCGCCAAATACACCGCCGCCGCCAAGCCCGCGGGCCCACCGCCGATCACGATGGTCTGATACATGTTCTAAAGTATATCACGCACCGGTTGCTGGCCTGCTTTCCAGATGAGCCAGATGCCCAAAGCAAGCAAGGGAAAAGCGAACCACTGCGTGGGTGTGAGTCCGGCAAAGCGCGCATCGGCCACGCGGTAAAAATCCAGCCATAGCCGAGCCGCGGCTTCGAGGACGAAATATGCGCCTACAAAAAATCCTTTGCCCCGCGGTTTGCGGTTCAGGAGCAGGAAGATCAAACCCATGATAAGACCGGACAGCGCCAAATACAATCCCAAATCATGCCTGGCACCGTCCGGATAGTTGACGGCCAAAATAAAATTGGAGAATTTTCCCGGATGATCGTGAATCAAAAAGCAGCCGATGCGCCCAACCATGATTCCCCAAGGCAAACCCCAAGCCGCGGCATCGGAGTAAGCCCAAAAATCCAATTTTTTCGCGCGCGTATAAACGAGCAGCGCCGCGACTGCGCCCAGCAAACCGCCCCACATGGCATAACCTGCCTGGCGCGGATCCAAGACGGCCAGAGGGTCGGCCAGATAACGGCCGAAATCGTAAAACACGGCATCGAACAGGCGTGCACCCACGAACGCGGAGAGCAGGATCCAAAAAGCCATGTCCCAAACGTGGCCCGACTCGAGCTTCTTTGCCTTGGCGCGGCGCGCAGCTACCCAGGCGCCGAGCAAAAAACCCGCGGCGACCAAAGTGCCCCAGGCTTGCAGTTTGATGGGACCGAGCGGAATCGTATGCAATTCGAAATACGGGATCATAAGACGTTCAGCACCTTAAGTGCGCTCTCAAAATCATCCAACGCACGCTTTACCTCGCGCTGCGTTACCTGAAACGATGCATCATGCGCCAACTGGTTGCGCAATTTGTGTGCCCACCACACGTTGCGCAAATTGGGATATTTATAACCGGCTACGCGCAAGCGTTCGCCCAGCGTGTCGCCCGGCATCATGAGCGACTTGAGCGCCGAGTCGAGCAGCGTATCCGCCTCGATCAGCGCCATCTTGGCGCCCATCATGTTCAGCTGGCTGGTTTGCCTGACTTCGAGCCAGCGGCGCTGCATCTCGGCACGCGTCATGCCCACCATTTCCGGACGGGTAAGCAGCCGCTTGAGTTTCCATAAGCCCCAAATCACGAAAATGACGAACGCAATCACCGCGACCGCAAACAGGATGTAGAGCCAATATGGCGTGCTTGTCGTATCGACCACGTAGTCTTCCATAGAATTATGGTTTTGATTCTTCGTAAACTCTAGCCGCAGCCAGCAAATCAGCTTCGCCGAAAGCCGGACCGATCATATGCATACCCACCGGCAAGTTCTCGACCAAACCGCAAGGCACGGAGATCGCAGGCAAGCCCGAGACATTGGCGCCGACCGTGAATACGTCTTCCAGATACATGGTGAGCGGATCCGTGGTCTTCTCCCCTAGCCTGAATGCCGGATTGGGTGCGGTTGGTGTGATGAGCACGTCCACGTCGCGGAAAGCGGCTTCGTAGGCGCGCTTGATCAATGTCTGCACGCGCTTGGCTTGCAGATAGTAAGCATCGTAGTAACCGCGCGACAAAGCATAAGTACCGAGCAGGATGCGACGCCGCGCTTCAGATCCGAAGCCGTGCGCACGCGTGCGCGCATACGTCTCGAACAGAGCCAAGCCTTTTTCGCGCAATCCGTAGCGCATGCCATCGAAGCGCGCCAAGTTGGCCGAGACTTCGCACGGCATGATCACGTAGTAAGCAGCCAGCGCCTCATCCGCATACGGCAAATCCACGTCTTTGACTTGCGCGCCCAGCTGTTCCATTTGTTTGATCGCCTGCATAACGCTCGCCTTGATTTCGGGATGCATGCCCTGGCCCCACGCTTGCCGCGGCAAACCGATACGCACATCTGAAAGATTCTCGCGCCACGCCGGAGCAAAAGGTTTTTCCTCGCTCGTGGTCTGGTCCTGGGGATCCGCGCCTTGGATGGCTTGCAGCATGAGCGCCGCATCTTCCACGCTTTTGGCGAAAGGACCGATCTGATCCAAAGACGACGCCATGGCCATCAAGCCGTAACGAGAAACGCGACCGTAAGTCGGTTTGAGACCCACACAGCCGCACAACGCGGCCGGCTGACGGATGGAACCGCCCGTATCCGAACCAAACGCGCCGAGACATAGATTCGCAGCCACGGCTGCTGCGCTGCCGCCGGATGAGCCGCCAGGCACACGCTCCAAATCGCGGGGATTTTTGGTCGGTCCGTAAGCAGAAAATTCCGTGGACGAGCCCATGGCAAATTCGTCCATATTGGTCCTGCCCAGGATGACGGCGCCTTGCTCTTTGAGCTTCCTGACCGCCGTACCGTCATATGCAGCCACATGCTTTTCCAAAATCTTGGAACCGGAAGTGATATGCCTGTCTTGGTCCAGCATGTTGTCTTTGAGCGCCAGCGGGATGCCGTCCAGCACGCCCAGCCGTTCGCCGCGCGACATGCGTTCGTCAGCCAAACGCGCCGCAGCCATGGCATCAGCGGCATATACCTCAAGATACGCATTGAGCGACGGATTCAGGTTTTCGATTTCATCCAAGCAAGACTTGGCGAGCTGTTCGGACGTGATCTCTCCGGCATCCAGCTTTGACCTCGCCTCGGTGATAGTTAGTTCATTCAATTTCATATTAATCTATTTCTAAGTGGTGGTTATGAGAATTTTGCAGCGAGGACTGTCTGAGCGAGCTAATGCAAATGCGAGCGAGTTCCGCAGCAAAAAATTCTCATAACCATCACGCTTTCCCCCCTTTGGGATTCTCAAAAACTCCCGGCGTTTTCAACAGGTCTCCCTGGCGCGCCGGAAAGTTTGAGATGATTATTTCGCGCGCCGCTTCGTCGCACGGCAAAGCCACGTCCTCGCGCCATTCGGTGCGTGCCGGCATGGCAGCCGGTTCCACGCCTTGCGTGTCGACTTTCTGCAAACGCTCCACGTAGCCCAGGACCTTGTCCAAATCCTGCTCGGCTGCGGCTAATTCGTCTTCCGAAAGCTCCAGCCGCGCCAAATCCGCCATCTGTTTAACTTCTTGTCTGGATAACGCCATATGGCAGAAAGATTACATTAAACGCCGCTTTTAGGCTAGATATGGCAAAAATTCTTTTTCATTTAAAATCTTCACGCCAAGCTTTTTGGCTTTGTCGTATTTTAAACCTGGATTTTCCCCCGCCACCAAATATGTTGTTTTCTTGGATACGGTCTCTGACACCTCGCCGCCCAGCGCGCGGATTTTGTCTTTGGCCTCTTCGCGTCCCAGCGCTTCCAGCGTGCCG
>CAIKNB010000035.1 GCA_903828685.1 Candidatus Uhrbacteria bacterium
CCGGCTTCCCAATCATGCACCTGATCCAAGGCAATCGCGTCCACCATGCCGCGCGTCACGGCGTACAGCACGGCGACTTGATGCTCCATGGACATGGGCATGTATTGGTCCTGCTTCAAAACTTCGACCGTACGGCGTCCGCGTTCGATTTGTTTGCGCGTTGCCTCGTCCAAATCAGTGGCGAACTGCGCAAAAGCTTCGAGCTCGCTGAACTGCGACAGGTCGAGCTTGAGTTGGCCGGCCACCTTCTTCATGGCTCTGGTTTGCGCATCAGAACCTACGCGCGACACGGACAAGCCTACGTTCATGGCCGGGCGGATGCCGCGGTAAAACGCATCGCCTTCCAAATAAATCTGTCCGTCGGTGATGGAGATGACGTTGGTTGGGATGTAGGCGGAGACGTCGCCGGCCTGCGTTTCGATTATGGGCAAGCCCGTGATGGAGCCGCCGCCAGCTTCGGCATTGCGCCGGCAGGAGCGTTCCAACAGGCGCGAGTGGAGATAGAATACGTCGCCCGGATAAGCTTCGCGGCCCGGCGGGCGGCGCAGCAAGAGCGAAACTTCGCGGTAGGCCCAGGCTTGCTTGGAGAGATCATCGAACACGATCAATACGTCCTTACCTTGATCCATGAAGAATTCGGCCATGGCACAGCCGGCGTAAGGCGCGATGTATTGCAAGGCTGCAGGCATGGAAGCGCTCGCTACGACGATGATGGTGTGCTCCAGCGCTCCGTGTTCTTCCAGTTTGGCCATGATTTTGGCGATCTTTGATTCCTTTTGTCCGATGGCCACGTACACGCAAATCACATCCTGGCCTTTTTGGTTGATGATGGTGTCGATGGCGATGGCGGTCTTGCCGATTTGGCGGTCGCCGATGATGAGTTCGCGCTGGCCGCGGCCGATCGGGGTCAAAGCATCGATGACTTTGATGCCGGTCATGAGCGGAACGGAAACGCGCTGGCGTTTCATCACGCCGGGCGCGATCTTCTCCACCGGATAATCGGCCTTGGCTTTGATGGCGCCTTTGCCGTCCAGTGGGCGTCCTAATGCATCCACCACGCGGCCCACCAAGGCATCAGACACAGGTACGGACAGAATTTTGCCTGTAGTTTCCACTTCATCCCCTGCTTTGATGGTCTGCCACTCGCCCAAAATCATGGCGCCTACGCGGTCATGTTCCAGGTTCAGCGCTACGCCCATCTCGCCGTTGCTGAATTTAAGCAGCTCCATGGACTGGGCTTTGGACAAGCCCGTGATGGAGGCGATACCGTCGCCCACGTCGCGCACCACTCCCGAATCCGAGGCTTGCGTGCCGGCTTTGAAATCCTTGATTTGCTGGCGCAGCTTGTCGGCGATGTGCGCCGCAGCTGTCACGTTCTTGATTTTGGCTTCCATATGTTTGTTGGTGATTGGGGTTAGGCGTAAAGATTCTGGCGCAGGCGGTTGATTTTTGATTTGATGCTGGCGTCGAAGAGCCAGTCGCCGATCCGCAGGATGAGTCCTCCCAGGATGGCGCGGTCAACGCGTTCGTGCAGGCGTTGCGTGCCGCCGAATTTTTTATGCAACGCTTCGGTCAGTTCAGTGCGTTCGCTTTCGGTCAGGTTCACGGCGGTGGTGATCTGGATTTCGCGGTGGTTGGCGATGTCGCGCGCCAGAGTCTCGACGCTGGAAAAGAATCGCTCCAGCTCATCCAGTAGATTCTCGGCTTGCAGCAGGCATAAGGCGTTGATGACGTAAGTATGTATTTCGCCGTGCAGGGATTCTGACAGCGCTTGTTGCCTTGCGGTCAGCGATACCGTGGGTTCGCGCAGCACGGCCAAAAGTTCCGGATGCTGCGCAAAAACTTCGCGCACTTGCTCCAAAGACTCCATGATTTCCATCATAGCTTTCTCCTCATGCGCGGTCGTGACCAGCGCGTGTGAGATGTCGAGCAAGCTGCGGGAAGTCGCCATAGTCGCTATTTGATTTCGTTAATGGCCTTGGTGATCAGCGTGTGCTGCTGCTTGTCATCTAGCTCCAGCGCAACTTTTTCCGTGGCCAGAGCCACCATGTCGGCGATGTCTTTCTGCAGAGCGGAAAAAGCCGCATCGCGTTCGCCCGAGATGCGCTCCTTGGCTTCGGTTACGACTTTTTCGATTTCCTGCTTGGTTTCCGCCAACTTGGACTGGCGCAAGGCTTCGGCTTTGGCCTGGGCATCCTCCAAAAGCGCATGGCCAGCGGCGCGCGCTTCCTGCACCAGACGGTCGCGTTCGGCTTCGGCTTCGGTCAGATTCTTTTTGGCGTCTTTGGCGTTTTTCAGGCCGTCGGTGATTTCCTTAGTGCGTTTGTCCATCATGGCCAAAAGCGGGGTGTAGACCCACTTCCACATGACGAATACCACGATACCGAAGTTGATGAGCTGCGCTAGGAAAAGTTTCCAGTCGATACCGAGGGTTCCGAGCACGCTTTGGGTTACTTGAGGTTCCATATTGGTTTCGATCGGCTCCCCGACTTGCGTCAGGAAGCGTCAGAAAGCGATATTACAGGGTGAAGACCACGACCAAGGAATAGATGGCGATGGCTTCGGCGAATGCCGCACCGAGCAGCATGGGCACGAACAATTTGTCCGTGGCCTCAGGGTTGCGGCCGATGGACTCCATGGCCTTGGCCACGATTTTGCCGATGGCCAGAGCTGGGGCGAAACCGCCGATGGCGATGGCGCCGGCTTTGGCGAGCAGCTTTACGGATTCTGCATCCATAATGATATGCGCTTTGGCTCGACGGTGATTGGTATTTAACGTCGTCCTCTGCGGATTAAGAATGAATCGGCCTCCGCCCTGGTTCCAGAGCAGAGCCCCTCTCATGCTTAAGCGTTTAATGAGCTGCCACAGCTTCGGCTTCGGCTGCGCCGTATTCGTCTTCATGCCCTTCGCCATGCGGCGGTGAGCTCATCACGGTCAGATAAACCAAAGCCAGCATGGTGAAGACGGTGGCTTGCACCACGCCTACGATGAGTTCCAAGGCCATGAAGGGCAAAGGCACGAAGAATGAAACGAGTGACGAGATGACCGTAATCAGCACTTCGCCGGCGAAGATGTTGCCGAACAACCGGAGCGAGAGCGAGAGCACCTTGGCGACTTCTGAAATCATCTCGAGCAAACCCACGCCGAATTCCACGATGGCCGTGATTATCTTTATGATGTTTCCGGTCAGGATCGCCTTCCATAATGATCCCAGCTGGATGAACTTGTTCCAGTGCGTGAAGAAGCCCAGGGTGAACATGCCGACCACGTGCGAGGCGATGACCGAAGTCAGGGCCATGGCGAGCGTCAGATTCAAATCGCTGTTGGCTGAGCGCAGCACGGGCACGAGTTCGATTTTGCCGTCCACCAAGAGCCAGCGGCCGATGGAACCTGAACCAGGCAAGAGCCCCAACCAGTTGGAAAGCAGGATGAAGACAAAGAGTGTTCCGGCCAGGGGCAAAAAGCGGCGCGACTTTTCGCGCGAGCCCGTGACCTGGTCGAAGTATCCGAACAGGAATTCCAATAGAGATTCCACCGCGGTCTGCAGGCGGCTCGGGATCTTTGTGATTTGGCGCGAGAAGATCAAACAAAAAATGACGAAAGCCAACGTCAAAATCGAGGAATTGACATAAGCGTTCGTCACCGGAAAATTTCCGATGTGGAATAAGGTTTCAGCCGAGATGGGTATGTTCATGTCTTTGGCGTCTTGAGGTTGGCGGCGATAGCTTTGGCCTGGCGCGACACGAGTACGTACGAGATGCCGAGCGCAAGGGCCAGTCCCAGCAGCGTCATCCAAGGCGAGGAATGCCAGCGGTTGTCGAGCCAGCGTCCGCCCAAAGCCAACAGCGTGGTCGGGATGGCGATGGAAAATATGACGTTCCAGACCATGCCTAAGGCCTCGAGTTGGCGCACTCTGCTGTTGTTTTTAGGTTCAACCATAAATCAGACGCGACGCGAGTGTACTAAAAGACTGCCCAAGAGTCAATGGTGGTCAAAATTCCTCACGACGGGTTTCCTTAATGCAAAACAGCTGACCAAGTTTGGATTTTGTTGTCGATATTGATGGCGTAACGGATTTTGCGTGAACCATCGGCTTCCAATGGTCCTATGCGGTACCACTCGAGATGGTAATCTTTTCCGCCCGTACCATGCAGCAGCAGAGATATCGGAGTGGGATAGCTTTTTACGACTAAGCCGGTCTTTTCCGAGGATAAGTAAAGCGGCGAAGATTGCATGCCCCAATGGAAATTCGCGTACGCGTCATTCCAAACGAGATTCGGTGATTCAATATATTCTCCAGAAGTCTCAACGAATTTGCTTTGTGTGCGTGGCTGCAAAACGTCAGTTGAGGATGATTGCATCAAGATGACCGCGACATTTGAGTCATTTTGTGGATCCTTTCGGAATTCCATGCTGCTGCCTACGGGATAGTCCATAAGGTTTTGGAAAAAAGGCGGTTTCTTGCGTGTGACACTTCCATCAGTATTAAGCGTGGTGATGGTGGCATCGCCCTTTATCCCGTCAGTTGCGTGCCAAATCAAGCCTGCTTTATAATATAGATGATTGGTAACTAGGTCATAAGCAATTGATGTTTTAGGATTCAGATAATCCACGAATGCCGTTTTGTCTGAGATCAAAGTTACTTGATCAATATCGTTGAGGGATCCGTCGACGTTTTCTATAGCGCTTTGGACTTGGACTGCGATATTTTTGCCATAACAATTCCCGAGGGCTGGAAACAGACTTTTGAATTTTTTCCAATAGCCATCTGTATACGGAACTGGAATCAACTTACTCCCCTGTTTGGTGCTGCGTTCGATGACGAATTGATCGGCGGGATAGGTTGAAGTCGTGGTATCATTTTCGGCAAAACGTTTGTCATACAGCGTATAGGTTACGCCGTTGCAGGTGATCGAGTCTTGCGCCCAGGCATTGTTCCAATAAGACGGCGTCGATTTTTTGATGACCGATTTATGGTCAGCGCTGAAGATGAAATATGATCTGTCAGCTGCAAAATCGTTCTGTGTCGGGATTCGGATTTTTGTTATGAGGGTGGGACTCGGATTCGACCATCCGTCAGTTGGCGTCGCAAGCAGCGCTTCCAGCTCCGATGTGCTGGTCGGCGTGTCTGTGATGGTTCCGGACGGATCAGTCTCGCGCGTGAAAATATCGGTGAAAGCGAGTTTTGGTTTGGTTGGATCCAGCTGTTGCAGGTTCACCATGTCTCCGTGAGTGCTGGAAGCGCTTTGCTCGGCGATGAGCGTAGTGCCTTGGCATTGGCTCAAAAAATGGGTTCGTGTCGGAAAAATATTCTGGACGTTGAATATGTCCTGATAGAACATCTGGCGTACGCGTTCAGCGTCTGTGACTTTGATGAGGAAGCCGTCAACGATGCGCTGGATGTCATAGCGGTAAGCTCCGCACACGCGTTGCGTAGCGTTTGGCGCGGAATCGGCGGCTAATGCCGGAGCAGCGCAAAAAAGAGCTGAACATAAGCCGAATAGGGCCAGGAGTCGAATATTCATATGCTTATGCAAAATCTAGCACAAGCAGCGGATTTAAGTAAGCTGACTTTTCAGGCAGCGGGCAGGTTGAAAAATTTGATGGCGTTTTCGGTTGTGATGCGCACGACCTCCTCGAATTCCATCTTGCGCAGCTCCGCGACTTTGCGCGCGATGAATTCCACGTAGCTTGGTTCATTCTGCTTGCCGCGATACGGCTCGGGCGCGAGCCAGGGCGCGTCGGTCTCGACCATAAGCTTGTCCATGGGCATGCGTTCCACAGCGCGCTGCACCTGCTGTTCGGTGCCGAATTTTTTGGTGGAGAATGTGATGAGTCCGGTGAACGAGATGTGCAGTCCTGCCTCGAGGATCCTCTGCGCTTCGTCCCAGGTACCGGAAAAACAATGCATCACGCCATTGACGGTTTTTCCTTTGCTGCGTTCGTCACGCACGATTTCGAGCAGCTGATCCGTGGCTTCGCGGCAATGGATGGCTAGCGGTTTGCCGCATTCATGCGCCAGCGCCACGTGTTGGCGGAAGACTTCTTCCTGCATCTTTATGGCGGCTGTGCGGTCGCGTTCCGGATCAATGCGGAAAAAATCCAAACCAGTCTCGCCGATGGCCACGACTTTTTTGTCTTGCGCCAGCTTGTGCAGTTTGGCGAAATCGAACGGCTCGGTGGCGCCCTCGTTCTCGTCATGGAACGAGCTGGTCAGATGCTCCGGATGGTAGCCGACCGTGGCGAAGATGCCGTCGTGTTTGTGCGCAAACTTGATGCCGGCTTCTGATGTCTTGGCCGTGGTGCCGACGGTGATGGCCCACATTTCGTTTTCCTTTAGGCGCTTCAAGACGTCCGACAGCGTGTTGGCGTATGCCGGAAAATGCAAGTGACAGTGCGTGTCGATGAGGCGCGGCTTCACAGCAGGATGCCTAAGGCTGCTTTGAATGAATTGACCAGCCAGATATCCACCGGGGAGCTGGTCAGCCAATCAACCAAATGGGGTTCGAGTTTGAGCGTCAGGATGATATAGCTCGCGCCGCCCAGCACGATAAAGCCCTCGATGAAACCGAGAATGGCCCCCAGCAGGCGGTTGATGGATTTGAGGAACGGCAAGAAAGTCAGCAAGCCGAAAGCGTTGTCTGCCAACTTGAGCAGCCAGCCGCAGACGCGCGTGATGGCGATGAAGATAATGAGGAACGAAATCAGATGCGCCCAACCGGCAGGCATGAATATGCCGAGGTATTTTACCAGGCTAAGGGACCAGGCGCGGGCGGCTACGAAGCCGATGATGGCGCCGATGATGCGTCCCAGGGTGTGGATAAAACCGTCTTTGGCCCCGCCGCCGATCAAACCCAGCAGGATGAAACACAGAAGGATGTCGACTATCAACATATGGATATATGTTAGCGTTTTAATGCCGGCCCGACAATGATGATGAATTCGCCCTTGGAACTCGTGGCTTTGAGCTTGTCCCGGACTTCGGTGCAAGTGCCGCGGTACAGAGTTTCGTGCAGTTTGGTCAGTTCACGGCCCACGAAGATGAGGCGCTTTTCATCCAGCGTTTCCACCAGGGATTCCATGGTCTTGTCGATGCGATGCGTGGATTCCAAAAATATGCTCGGCGTCTTGTCTTCGGCGATGCGCTTGAATAAAGTTTGGCGTCCTTTCTTATGCGGAATAAATCCCAAATAGTGGAAGTCCTGCAAGTCGAAGCCGCAGACCGAAATCGCTGCAGTGAGCGCAGATGGTCCGGGCACGGGCGTGACTTCGATGCCGTGGTCTTGGGCAGCTTGCGCCAGCTTGCCTCCAGGGTCATTCATGTTAGGCGTGCCGGCATCGCAGACGTAAGCCACGCTTTCTCCAGACAGCATGCGCTGGATCAGTTTGTCCACGCTTGCGGGCTGCGTATGCTCATGGATGATGGCCAGCGGTTTGGAGATGTTGTACGCGGTCAAAAGTTTTGACGTCACGCGCGTATCCTCGCAAGCGATGAGATTGCAGGTTTTTAGCGTCTCCAAGGAGCGCTGCGAGATATCCTGCAGATTGCCTATGGGTGTAGCCACCATAAAAAGTTTACCGTTCATATTTCAGTAGCGGCGCAGCAGCGCCTTGATTTCGGCGGCCAGGCGCGTGACCAGGTCGGTCCAGCTGAACTCGTCCTTTCCAGCCAAGCGCAGCACGTATCTTCCGGCATGTCCGTTAGGCGTGCGCACGGCCAAGCCATAGGTCGCATCTTTTGGCGCCGTGAATTTTATCGACGGACCGAGGAAGAAATCAGTAAAAGTGGCGCGATCAAAATATGAAGTGCGTCCGTTTTTGTCTTCGTGCGCTACAATGGCGCCGTTCTGGTCGCCGATGAGAATCACTGGATCTTCGTCGGGTTGCGGCAGTCCAGGTCCGAACAGCGTAAGGGTCGGATGGAGGTCTGGATCGCCGTGCGGCACGTCCAGGTAAAAATCGTATTCTTTCCCCTGTTCTGCAGTGAAAGAAAAATAATCCGCATCGTCGCACTTTTCCAGTCGACTGAAGAACCGTTGGGCTAAAGACGGGTCAGCGATAACCGCGGCTTGTTCGGGCGTGAATTGCGGATCTTGTTTGAAATGGAAAAATTCGGCTCTGGCCGCTCCGGGACAAGCAAGCATGAGTCCGCATAAAGAAACGAAAATGGCGGCGCACAGCGCGCCGCGCAAGCCCGAATCCTGCATCAACTGCTTGGAAGACATGAGGAGATGGCGAAAATACAGTATACTGTTTTACACGGCAATTAATCAATCCATACCGCAGTCAGAACCTATGAACCAAAAATCCCGAGCATCCAGCGCACTCGTCTTATCGGCGGCTGTTTTACTGATTTTGCTTGCCGCAGGCTGCAATCATGCGCCGAGTCGCGTGCTCAAGCCGCCTAAACTGGAAATCGCGGAGCCGCTCAGCGGGCTTGTGACGCCTTCGTCTTCGGTTATCATACGCGGCGCTACCGACCAATCCGAAGTGTGGGTGAGGAACATGCCCTTGCCGGTCAAGAACGGAACGTTTTACGCCGAGTACCAGCTTACGCCGGGACAAAACGAAATCATTGTCGAAGCAGGCAACGCCGTCGGCACGACCACGATGCCGCTCCTCGTCACGCGGCGCAGCCCCTAGCTTCGTCTCCCCGTTCGATTTTATGCTATGCTTTACGCAAATATGAAACGTTTACATGTCGCTTTGGCGTTCGCCTTGGGGATTGCGGTGTTGTGCGGTGCGGGTTGCAGTAAGGCAAAAAACGTTGCGGTCAAAGAGAGCAGTAAGCCGTCAGTACCGCAACAAGTCCAAACTTCAACCGCCAAACCGGCACCAGCGGTTAAACCGGCTGATCCGAAGGCCACGGTACTCGCAGCAATGGAAAATTTTCGCAACGTAAAATCTTATCGCGCCAAATTTACGCTGCCTACGTCAAAAGGCGCGCTCACCGGCGATCTGTCTTACGTGCAGCCGGATCGCTTTCAGGCTGCCATGATCGTGCCTGGCGCCAGCGAAACCGATATCATCATCGTCGCGCATTCGGTGTACCTACGTCTTGGCAGTTCGGCTTGGAACGATATCAGCTCCAACGTAGCAGCAAGGAATTCGGCTATCGCCATGCTTGCGGCTGCGCGCGGCGACACTGCGTTTAGCGCTGACCAGTCTGATAAGCTCCAGATATTGTCAGTTGATACCAATGCCACGCAGGGCTGTGATTTGTTCTCGATCCAGTCCAAAGACGCCAAACCAGATGCCAAGCCTATCGCGCTGTGCATCAAGGACGGCTATCCGAAATATTTTGAGACCGCAACGGCTTCGGGTACGGTGCATGTGGATTATTACGACTACGCGGCGCTGTTCGTAATCGCGCGTCCTATGTGAAGAGAAACGTGAAACAATAGGCATACTGTTTTTAGCAGTATCGAAGGGCGCAGTAAGTGCGCTCTTTTAGAAATAATAGTTTTGACAATTAGCAGTCTTTAAGCTAGAGTGCTAAACGTATGATGCCTCAAAATTTCACCACAAAATCACAAGAAGCCATCCAGCTAGCTCATCAACTGGCGCTGGAAAACGGCCAAACATCAGTCGAACCCGTACATCTGCTCGTGTCTTTGCTTGGGCAGGAAGGCAGCGTCGTTCCCTCGACTTTCAAGAAACTCCAAGTCGACGGCAATGCGCTCTTGCGCGAATTGGAAAATTTTCTGCAACATTTGCCGCGCGTGTCCCCTGCTGAAGGCGCTATGAGCGAGATTATGCTGTCGCAGGATCTGGTGCGCGTGTTCGTGGCCGCGGAAAAAGCCGCGCGCTTCTTCAAGGACGAATACATCTCGACCGAGCACTTGTTGTTGGGATTATGCGAGGGACGCAACGAGGTCACCAACATCTTGCATCGCTATGGCGTGGATACGGATGCTATCCTTAAGGCGCTCAAGGACGTACGCGGCAATTCGCGCGTAGACAGCGCCGAACCCGAAAGCAAATATCAAGCCTTGGAAAAATACGCAAAGAATCTCACCGAGATGGCGCGTCAGGAAAAATTGGATCCGGTCATCGGTCGCGATGACGAGATCCGCCGCGTCATGCAGGTGCTGTCGCGTCGCAAAAAGAACAACCCGGTGCTCATCGGCGAAGCCGGAACGGGCAAGACGGCCATTGTGGAAGGCTTGGCTCAGCGCATCGTGTCAGGCGACGTGCCCGAAACGCTCAAGGGCCGCGACATCGTGGCGCTGGATATCGGTTCGCTCGTGGCTGGCACCAAGTTTCGCGGCGAGTTCGAAGAGCGCCTCAAAGCCGTGATCAAAGAAGTCGAGAAGTCCGACGGCAAGATCATCTTATTCATCGACGAGCTGCATACCGTGGTCGGCGCAGGCGCTTCGGGCGAAGGCGGTTCCATGGACGCCTCGAACCTGCTCAAGCCTGCTTTGGCGCGCGGCGAGTTGCACACGGTCGGTGCCACGACTCTCAAGGAATACCAAAAATACATCGAGAAGGATGCGGCTTTGGAGCGCCGCTTTCAGCCTGTGTTTGTGGATGAGCCGTCCATCGAAGATACGGTCGCCATCTTGCGCGGCATCAAGGACAAATACGAACTGCACTTCGGCATCCGCATCACGGACAACGCTTTGGTCGCGGCTGCCAAGCTTTCTTCGCGCTACATTACGGATCGCTTTTTGCCGGATAAAGCCGTGGATCTGATTGATGAAGCTGCGTCAGCGCTCAAGATGCAAGTCGAATCCATGCCCGATGAATTGGATAAAGCCAAGCGCGAACTCATGCGTTTGGAAATCGAAAAGCGCGCGCTGTCAAAAGAAGAAGATAAGGAATCGAAGCTGCGCCTCAAGGATCTGGAAAAGCATCTGGCTGAGGTGCAGGAGAAGGTGCACGAGCTCGAACTTTCGTGGAAAGCGGAAAAAGACGTGCTCACGGCCAATGCAGAATTGAAGAAGCAGATAGAGAAACTCAAGAGCGAAGCCGATATCGCGGAACGCCGCGGCGACTTGGAGAAGGTTTCGGAAATCCGCTACGGCCAATTGCCGCAGGCGCAGAAAGAATCCGAGAAGAGCGAAGCCAAACTCAAAAATCTGCAGGGCAAGCGCGGCTTGCTGCGCGACGCCGTGACCGAAGAGGATATCGCCAAAGTCGTGGCGCGTTGGACCGGTATCCCGGTGGCGCGCATGTTGGAGTCCGAAACCGAGAAGCTGGCCAAATTGGAAGACGAATTGCATCAACGCGTCGTGGGTCAGGACGAAGCGGTCAAAGCCGTGGCTAACGCCTTGCGCCGTTCGCGTGCCGGCATCAGCGACGAAAAGCGCCCCATCGGTTCGTTCCTCTTCCTCGGTCCGACCGGCGTGGGCAAAACCGAACTGGCCAAGGCCCTGGCGCAAACCATGTTCGATGATGAAGACGCGGTCATCCGGCTCGACATGAGCGAATACGGCGAACGCCACACCGTAGCGCGCATGGTGGGCTCGCCGCCGGGCTACGTGGGTTATGACGAAGGCGGACAGCTGACCGAAAAAATCCGTCGTCGTCCGTATTCGGTCGTGCTGTTGGACGAGGTCGAGAAAGCGCATCCCGAAGTCTTTAACATGCTGTTGCAGGTTTTGGATGACGGGCGCCTGACCGACGGCAAAGGCCGTACGGTTTCGTTCCGCAACGCCATCATTATCATGACTTCGAATA
>CAIKNB010000036.1 GCA_903828685.1 Candidatus Uhrbacteria bacterium
TAGCGGGACCACAACCCGCTGTGATAACCACTTCACCATGGCCACCATGGTTGGTATTGGCTGCGTATTTATATCGCAATAAATTATGTTTGGCAAGACATGAGCCATTGTGCATCTCATTCAAACAGATCCGCAACTATAGGCCTGCAATTTTTCTTATTATGCAACTTCTTCAATCGAACTAAACGGATTCCTAGGAGGAAGCTCAGGCGGCTTAGAGGCATTAAGCCAAGGAAGCTCTTTCTTATCCATTTGATCAACAGCCTCGGCCTCGCGCAAAGCCCATAGTCCGACAGCCTTGCGCCTAGCTCGGTCAGTCCTTTTCTGGTCTGCGTATTGGAGAAAATCACCTGTGAAGAGTACGGTGGGCGGCAACTCTTTTTCGTCATGCACCTCTATCTTCCCGTCTGGTCCGTAGTTCTCCATTACGTAACGACGCAGGCGCGCCAAATCCGCAATCAACACCGTATGTTTGCTGGTGCGGAAAGCATCGGCTGCCTTGACTTCCATTTGATAGATATCTACGTCATTGCCCAAATTACTTTTTTTGGTATGATCGAGCTTCGCGATAGCTTCATAATATGCAATGCAGTTATTAACCAGATCGCCAAGCATATTTACGGCTTTAGGATCATCCTTGACGATTTTTATCAAGTTCCTTGTCAGCTTTAATTCTTCAGCTACACTCTCTCGTCCTTCAAGGTATTCCTTGCGAACCTCTGAAGCCTGCACTTGCTTGGGCGAATCGACCCCCTCGACAATTTCTTCTGCAGGATCAGTCCAATTTCCTTTTTGGTCATGAAAGTACGCAAGACTTGAAGGCGCCGGCTTGGGCGACTTCATAGGAAATATCCCTTCGATATTTTTCATATACATAAACGAGGATACCTTAGCCGGTATCCTCGTTCAAGTTAGAATGCTTGATATGCATCAGAAAGCTCTGTGTACAAAAGCTGTAAGCATCTTAGATATCACGCCGTCTTGTGGCGAGTTTAGTGCAGAATGTACGATTTGTAACTCCGCTAATTCCGGAGCCAGTTGCACGACTCCACGAGTCGCGAGGCTGACCTCTGCGGCAGCGGCCTCGACATCCGGCGGCGGCAAATTCTTGAGCCTGCATACGATCCTCTCGGCTCGGGCGCGGAACAGGCCCAGGCAGGCATTAAAGAAGCGTCTCTCCACCTGCTCGCCCACAGACCCGCGGCTCTTCAGTGTGCCAAACAGAAGGTCATATTCTTCCAATAAATTTCTATCTGCCATGTGAACCTCCAAAAGTTCGTGATGGAATACCTTAATTCCAAACCGCTCAATTGTCAAGATAACCGGTTAAGCTTTGACCATCGAGCTCAATTCCTATATATTCGCGCTACGAGTCCCTGTAGCACAATGGATAGTGCGCCAGCCTTCTAAGCTGGTTATGATGGTTCGATTCCATCCGGGGACACCATAACAAAACTCCGCGACCAGCGGGGTTTTGCGTTTAAACAACCCACGGATGGAATCGAACCAAGGGAAGGGTGAAACCGTGAGGTTTCACATGATGAGGAGGGTGATGCGGGAACCCGAAGGTTCCCGCAGGAGTCCCGGTGACCACCGGGACGACGTGAGCATTCCATCCGGGGACACCATAACAAAACTTCGCGACCAGCGGAGTTTTGTATATTCGACAAGCTGCAAACTTTAGCCTATGCTAAAATCAATGCTTTTGGCTCACCTTTCGGATCTGCACCTAGGCAAATCCCCGCGTCATGCGGCGACGTCATTGGCATTGCGCGAAGCCGTGATTAATCACGGGGTAGACCACACCATCATCACCGGCGACATCACGGAACACGGCAAAGCTTCCGAATACGATACGTTCAAAAAAATTTTCTCCAACTTATTGGAGAGCGGCCGCGTCACAGTCGTTCCAGGCAACCACGACCGCCTTGGAGATGAAGTCGCCAAAGACATGATGGAGGGCCAGGTGGTCCTGACGGTCCGTTCCGGCTTACATCTGATTTCCGTGGATTCAACCGGATCGCACAACCGCTGGCGCCATGCTAGTCACGGAAAAATCAGCGCACAGCTCATCGCACGCATCACCGAACTCGTAGAGCAAGCGCTGCCGTCGGACTTTGTGGCGGTAGCTTTGCATCACCATCTTTTGCCTTTGCCAGAAGATTTATGGGTGGAAAAGATTTCAGGGCTCCTGCGGCTGCCTTTCGCCTCCGAACTCAAACTGGGACGCAAACTACTGGAACGACTCCAAAATAAATGCGACGTGGTGCTGCATGGGCATCGCCATCAAGCCATGGAAAAAACCCTGCCGGGCGTGCGCGACTTGAGGCTCTACAACGCTGGCTCATCCACCATGCTTAAAGGCTTCCGCCTGTTCGACATAGAAAACGGAAGGCTGCTCACGCCTCCCGTTTGGATCTCGATTAACGCTTAATCGCCGCTGCGCCATTTCTCCAGCAGAGCGACCTCCTCATCGCTTTGTTTGATGGCGTACCGCAAGCGCTGCACCTTTTCCCGATGGAAAGTCATGATCAATACCCTTTCCAAGAGGACCAGCAGCATGCCGGCGAAGGCGCCGTAAACCGCTTCCTGCCAAGTGAACGTGGGAAATTTCTGCAGCACGGCCAGATAATCAGAACTCGGAAGATACGAGCCCACGTCCAACTTGATGAATTGTCCCAGAGGCAGCGGAACGGCGACCGAAGTGCTTTTGGCTTGCGCATACCAATGGCCCAGGGCCGACACGGCCGACACCAGCATGATCAGCTCGAAGACGATCAGTCCCATGAGCAGCATATTCTTGACCGTATGCAGCGGATGCCAGGTGTAGACATGCAGCGTCTCTTTGAGCGTCAGCTTGCTGTCTGCGCGCACCAAAATGGCTTGCGCAATGATCTCTTTGCGCCGCGCAGGCTGGCGATCCATGAGGTCGTATTCGGCCAAAAGTCCGATGGGACAATTGCCGGCTAAAGTTTTTTCGATGCGGGTCATATTCATTGTTCTTCACGCCGTCGCGCATGGAAGGCTTGATGCACTTCCTTGAGCTGTTGGTTGGTGACGTGCGTATAAATTTGGGTCGTGGTGATGGATGAATGTCCCAGCATAGCTTGCACGCTGCGCAAATCCGCGCCGTTCATCAAGAGATCGGTGGCGAATGAATGGCGCAGAGTGTGCGGCGAAACTTTTTTGGGAATGCCGGCCGCGGCTGCATATTTGTGCACTAAGCGCTCGATGGAACGCGAGGTGATGGGACCGGCCACAGGCGCATCGCCATGCGCCCCGACATTTTTGGCGCGGTCATGGCGTACAAACATATAAGGACAATTGTCATCTCGTTTCTTCTGATATTCGCGCAGAAAGTGGCGCGCTTGGTTGGAGAGGAATACCACGCGCACCTTGTCGCCTTTGCCGCGGACCGAGAATTCCTCGCGGTCCAGATTGACCTGATCCGTCTTGAGCGTCGCGAGTTCGGACACACGCATGCCCGTGGAAAAAAAAAGTTCCAGGATGGCGCGATCGCGCGCTTTGATGATTTCTGGCGCATCGCTCATGGCCGGCGCATCCAACAAGCGCTCCAAATCCATGCCGTCTAAGAATGCAGGTTCGCGCGCGCCTTGCCTGGCTAATTCGATCTTTTCCGGCGACATGGTTTCCACGTCATGGCGCGCCAGATATTTGAGGAAGGAGCGCAGAGCAATGAGATGGTAATTCTGCGTGGTCTTTTTGAGCGTGCCGCGATGCGGATCTTCCAAGCGATTCAGATACAAGCGGTACTGCCGGATTTGTTCGTAATCGATATCTTCGGGTTTGGGATCCTTGGCCCAGGTGATGAAGCGCTGCAGATAAAAATCATAGTTCCGCACCGTGAGCGCAGAGCGGCCTTTTTCGATTTCCAGATATTCGAGGAAGTTGCGTAGATAGTAAGAAATTTTTTTATCAGCCATGACAGGATTATA
>CAIKNB010000037.1 GCA_903828685.1 Candidatus Uhrbacteria bacterium
GCTGAGAGGGTGGCGGCGGAGGCGACGTTGGGCATAACCAACGAGCCGAGGCCGACCGACCAGACGATGGTCGTCAAGGACACGAACGTGGAAAAGGCCTTGTTGAATGATTTTGTCATATGAACCCTTGCGGGTTGTTGTATATCTTGTGCGACGGATCCTTTATGAATCCGCGACACATATTTACTGAATAATCGCCTGTGCCATCCCGACTTGCGTCGGAATCGACCTTTTTTATGGACAGGCTTGTGTTTGTGCAAACGAGCGGGCGTGTGGGTTGGATGCCTCCGGTATTTAGCCGGAGAACATTGACCCTGGACCGCAGGATCGCCGTGAGGCGAACGAGCTGCCCGGGGTGCATCCCCCGCCCGTCAGGGAGGCTGTCAGTGAAGACCGCCGCCCTGCGAGGCGAAAGACCGAAATTGTATTTACTGCTTATCTGACTTGACCGAAGAAGCTGCGGTCGACGGATCAGCCGCGGTTGACGTGGCTGACTTGCTCTGGGTACCGGAAGTCGACGTAGTCGATTCAGCCGGCGTACCGCTCGCCGTAACAGCGGGCAACGTAGATGAAGTCGCTATTCCGTCCGCGGTTCCGCTGGCTGCGGCTGTGATCTCCAACTGATCCTTGGCTTTTTGCAGGGTGAAGATTTGGATTGTGGCATCCTTGATTTGGCTGACCAATCCTGGCAACTGATCAGATGCCGTGGAGCTGGTCGTGGTCGTGGCTATTTCGGACAAAGTCGCGGCCGTGCTCGTAGTCAGGCCCGTGCTCATGGTAGCGGAGCTGCTCGAAGCATCCGACGACGTAATCACGTCGCTGACTGCCTTGGCATGATCCTTGATGGCCTGCGTGACATCGGAAGCCGAAACCGCGCCGCTATCCTGCTGATGCGTCTGCGCCAAAACCTCGATTGCCGAAACGCCGGTATCGGCTGCTACGGATTGCGCTTCGGTGATTTTTTCTTTGCTTGCCGGCGGCAACTGATCCTTGGTCTCCTGCAACGCCGAAATCACCTCGTTGGTTTTTTGGTCCACCATTTTGGCCGCGGCTGCAGTTTGATCGGCTGGCATCTGGTTAGCCACGTCGGTCAGCTGCTGCTTGATGGTATTCAAATCGCTCTTCAGGATTTCGGCTACCTGCACGACTTGTGCCGAATTATTTTTTGTCACCACGACTTGCTTGAGTTCCTGCACGCGACGACCTGTGAATTCTGTTTTGAGCTTGAGCTTATCTTCCGTGGCTGGCGTCAACGCAATCTGCGCTTGCTCGGTAGCCAGCTTAAGACCGTACAGGAAATCTCCGGGCAAAGACTGCTCGGAAGCCGAGACCGACATGATCGAACCTCCGGCCACTATAAGGATAAGCGAAAGCATGACCATGATCGGACGGCTGACCCAATGCACGGCTTGCTTGGGCACCATGTGTTGCACTGCGCTGTGCGCACGCTCACCCCAGGACAAATTGTTGGCCACAGGCAAAGCGTTCTTGACCTGCATGAGCAAAGTTTCGCGCGTTGCCTGAACCCACGCCTTGTCAGGTGCCGTCTTCTTCCCGATGGTCCGCAGGAGGCGGAGCCGTTGTTCCAGTTGGGGGTCCATGCTGTGGTTAGTCTTGTTTCTTGATGGCTTTGAGCGCGCGATGGTAGATGACCCTGACATTGCCTTCCTTCTTTTCCAGTATATCGGCGATGACTGCGAAAGGCAGTCCATCCACCAGCCGCAGAGTCAACACGTCGCGATAATCTTCCTTGAGCATCTCCAGCTGCTTGACCACGAGCGCCAGATCGGCGCGCGCTTCGATCAAGTCCTTTTCCTTGCCCCGATCGCTCGGGTCCAGACCGCTCTGTATAGTAGACGCGCCAGGACCCCCAAACGTTACACTTTCACTCAACGAAACCGTCGCGTTCTGGCGATAGCGGTCGGCGATGAGATTACGTGCGATGCGGTACAGCAAAGCCCGGATATCCGTGATTTCCTTGTGATCATGCACGTATTGCCAGGCGCGGGTGAAGGTTTCGGCTGTCACGTCCTGGGCATCTTCGGTATTGGGCAGTTTCAGGATTGAAAAACGGTAGATTGCCTCAACATAGCGATCGTACAGGCGTGCGAACGCTTCGGAATCCAATTTCGTCCTGAGTCTGAACAGGAGGTATCGATCTACAAGATTGGCCATTGGGGTACGAGACAAACCGTCCGTGCAAACGATAGAGGCGTACCTTTGGCAAAAGATGAAGCACAATATATACGAAAGACACGCTTAAATCAAGATACGAAACAAGCGATATTTAGGTGCAAATTGGCAAATAGCCGTAATTTAGGAAATTCGAAGTGTTTGTCAACACTAGTGTTGACAAAATCTTACACTTCAGATAAGCTTTTTTTCATGACTGAAAACAAGAACACGGTTCCGGCAAAAGACCAGCAAGATGTGCGCGTATCCGTCTCCGAAGCCGCGCGTCTGTTCGGCATCAACGCCAGAACCATCCGCCGCGCCATCACATTCGGCGAAATCCGTTACATCGTGGTGCGCGGAAGATACAAACTGCACTTCGGTTCGCTTGTCTTATGGTCGCAACGCAGCGTCACAGTCAGGAACAAACGCGACTCGCGCGGCATCGGACAATGGGTGGATCAATGGAAAATCAAGAACGCAAAATTCTCTCCGCGCGCGCCGTAGGAAAAATCCGGCAAAGAATGATATGATCATCTTATGAGAAACAAATTCATTCTGCTCAATGGACATCCTGGATCCGGAAAAAGCACTGTCGCTCATGAGATTGCACAACGCGTACCCAAAATTGCCGTGCTGGATATCGACATGTTCCGCAAGTTCGTATTCGATTATGGCTTTTCTAAAAAAGATATTGAACTCGGCTGGAAGGTTGCGTTTGCCGTAATGGAAGTATATTTGAGCAACGGGGTGTCTGTTTTAGCCGATCGATGCGTTCCAGAAAATGCGCCACGACTAAAAATGAAACAGCTGGCCAAAAAATTCAAAGCTGAATATTTCGAAGTCATCCTTTACACTTCAACGTCGGATTGCGCGATTAAACGTGTACAAGCAAGACCCATCAAACAGCTATCGCGCTTCAAAAAGATAATCGATAAGCCGA
>CAIKNB010000038.1 GCA_903828685.1 Candidatus Uhrbacteria bacterium
ATCCTACATGGTCTGCCGTGCGCGCGCCTGCACGCGGACGCATTCTGCAACGCATCGGCCAACTGATAGAATCCAATAAGGATGCACTGGTCGCACTGGTTGTACGTGAAATGGGCAAAACCATTAAGGAAGCGACGGGAGAAGTTCAAGCCGCGGCTGATATGGCGTTCTTTAACGCTGGCGAAGGACGCCGCTTGTACGGTGTCACGACCCAGTCAGAGCTGGTGGATCGGAATGCCGAAACGCGTCGCGTGCCACTCGGGGTATGTGCCCTGATCACGCCATGGAATGCGCCCTTGTCATCGATTGCCTGGAAGGCTTTTCCGGCGCTGGTCTGCGGCGATACTGCGGTCATTAAGCCGTCCGAAGATTCGCCAGCTACGGCCGACGCTTTGATGCGACTCGCTCAAGAAGCAGGCGTGCCGCCCGGCGTCCTGAATCTAGTTCAGGGTTTGGGCGAAGAAGCAGGCGAAGCCTTAGTTAGGAATCCGGGAATCGATCTAGTATCGTTCACCGGATCGACCGAGGTCGGTACGCATATCAACCAAATTTGCGCGCCGCGACGCATCCGTGTCTCGCTTGAGATGGGAGGAAAGAACGGTGTCTTGGTTTTGTCTGATGCGAATTTGGATCATGCAGTGAATTGCGTGGTTTCCGGTGCATACTCCATGGCCGGTCAAAGATGTGCTACTACGAGCCGCGTAATAGTGCATGAAAGCCTGGCCGACGAGTTCACTAAACGATTAGTGGCGAAAGCAGCGGCGCTGAAAGTTGGTCCGGGAACACAACCCGACACCATGGTTTGCCCTATCGTTAATCGGAGCCAACTGCAACGGGTTGCGGGCTATATTGAGATAGCTGAACGCGAGGGCGCTCGCATCGCCTGCGGTGGTCATGTGCTGGAGCAGGGCGAGTATGCCAAGGGCTGTTTCTTTGAACCCACCATTCTTGTCGATGTCAGGCCAGAGATGCGCATCGCCCAAGAGGAGATATTCGGTCCGGTTCTTTCGGTCATGACTTGCCGTGATTTCGAACATGGCATTGAATTGATTAACGGTACGAATTACGGCTTGACGGCATCGGTCTTCACCCGCGACGTAAGCGCGGCCATGCGGGCGCTCGAGCGTATCCATGCCGGAGTAGTCTACGTAAATGCTCCGACGTTCGGTTCCGAAGTCCACATGCCTTTCGGTGGTTATGGCTTATCAGGCAACGGTCACCGCGAAGCCGGCATGGGCGGTATCGACATGTTTAGCGAATGGAAAACTATTTACGTCGATTATAGCGACCAGATGCAATCGACGTTGCTCAAGGATAAAAAATAATATTTTACCGGTCCAAAACGGACCGGTTTTTCATTTGACAGCGAATTAAAATGAACGCACTCTATCTGAGATATGCCGATAAATGAAGCTTTTTTCAGCCGACAATCCTTCGACCGAGCAAAGGCCATGGATTTGGATCAGGATCAGCAGCTGGCAGTTATAGCCGATATGCTCAGGTACAATATGCTAACCGAGGTGATGGCTGCCAACACCGGACATCTAGGTACTTCGTTAAGCGCGGCGGAAGTATTGGCCGTGTTATATCACCATACAATGAAAGTTGATCCGGATGCGTCAACATTAGCGGATCGCGACGTATTCATTTTGTCCAAAGGCCATGCTGCTCCGGCACTGTACGCAGCTTTAGCCTCGAGG
>CAIKNB010000039.1 GCA_903828685.1 Candidatus Uhrbacteria bacterium
CTGGCGAGCGGCCCGTTCGTGAAGCGCGTCGCACAGGCACGGCTGGACATGAAGAAAGGCAAAGGCGTTTTATTGAAAGCGCTGGCCAAGGAATATGGCGTATGAGTTCAGGTTCCTGCCCGACGCCGAAAAGCAGCTCCGCGCGCTGGACAAGCCGATCCTCAAGAGGATTTTGAAAAAACTTGCCTGGATTGCGAAGCAAGAGAACCCGTTGCGCTACGCAGTCGTTCTCCATAACGCTAAAATCGGCGATATCCGTTTCCGCATCGGGGACTATCGTGCCATAGCCATTGTCGATTACGGAAAGAAGAGAATCGCGATTATCGCCGTCGGACATCGGCGCGAGATTTACGGCAAAACGTGACTTTCGCGTGCTAATCCGCTAGGATAAGGGGTAAATCACATGCCCCGCAGACGAAAGACCCATTCTTTACCGGATTTCAAACTAGACCCGGAAACGGCCCACGGCATACTGACCGTTCTTATCTTTGCCGTAGCCGCTTTCTTTTTGTTTTCCGAATTCGATTTGGCCGGATCGGTCGGCACGGCCGTGGACCAGGCCTTAGCGCATGTCCTGGGCTGGGATCGCATCGTGTTGCCGTTTTTCCTCTTGGCCATCGGCATCCACGAGACCACACCAGAGCGTTTTCCGCTCAAGGGCACCAACTACGCGGGCTTCGTGCTGTTTTTCCTGTCGCTCAACCCATTCGTCCAGATCGCCAGTCCAGGCGAGAACTCTGATTTGCCCGACAAGCTGGCTGCCATGGGCGGCAAACTGGGCGAACTCATCTCGCCTCCCATGATCAATCTGCTGGGGCGATTCGGCGCCGGCACCATGTTTTTCTTTTTGCTGGTGGTAGCGCTCTTGCTCATCTTCAACACCTCGCTCAAGCGCGTGGTGCAGATCCTGTTTTACGTCCTGTCATATCTCAAAAAATTCGGTTTGCTCCTGCTGGCGCCTTTCAACTGGCTCAAGTCGCAGCACACCAGCCTGAAGGAAGAGAAGATTCGCGCCGAGGCCGTGCGCGCCTCCGAGGTCGCGCAGCCCGAACCTCCGTTGGCGGCCCCGCAGGCGAAACCGCCGCCGCCCGAAGCGGAAGAAACACCGGAAGAGGATTACCCGCCTCCGCCCAAAGCCAAACGACGCCAACCTCAAATCGAGGTGCCAATCGAATTACTATCGCGACGCGACCAAAAACCCACGTCCGGCGATATCCAGCGCAACCAGTACGTGATCCAGCGCACGCTCGAGACTTTCGGCATTCCAGTTGAGATGGGCGAAGTCTCAGTCGGACCCACGGTCACGCAATTCACGCTCAAACCAAACGAGGGCATCAAGCTTTCCAAGATCACGGCGCTGCATAATGACCTGGCGCTGGCTCTGGCCGCGCATCCCATCCGCATCGAAGCGCCGATTCCGGGAAAGTCTTTGGTCGGCATCGAAGTGCCCAACCAAAGCGTGGCTACCGTGGGTATGCGCGAGGTTTTGGAAGCTCGCGAGTGGCGCGAGCGACGCGACAATTTGAGTTTTACTCTGGGCCGCGACGTATCAGGCAAGCCGTGGATTGCGGATTTGGGCAAGATGCCGCATCTCTTGGTTGCCGGAGCTACGGGTTCGGGTAAATCAGTTTGTTTGAACACGATCATCATGTCGTTGCTGTATTCCAACGGTCCGGACGACCTTAAATTAGTCATGGTGGATCCCAAGCGCGTGGAGTTGCAGGTGTACAACGGCATCCCGCATCTGGTTACGCCAGTCATCACCGACGTGGACAAGACGGTTAATGCGCTCAAGTGGGGCATTCGCGAGATGGAACGCCGCTTCGACGTGCTCTCCAAGTTCGGCGCGCGCGATATCGGCTCGTACAACGCCAAGGCGCAGGAAAAAATGCCGTACGTGGTGATCGTAGTGGATGAACTTGCTGACCTGATGGTGAGCGCCATGTCCGAAGTGGAAGGTCCGGTGGTGCGCTTGGCGCAGATGTCGCGCGCCGTAGGCATCCATCTAGTCTTGGCCACGCAGCGTCCGTCCGTGGATGTGCTCACCGGTCTCATCAAAGCCAACATCCCGGCGCGCATCGCTTTTGCCGTGGCGTCATCCACCGACTCGCGCACCATCCTCGACCAGATGGGCGCGGAAAAACTCATCGGCCGCGGCGACATGCTGTACCAGACGTCTGACATGGCCACGCCTCGGCGCATCCAGGGAGCGTTCCTCTCGGATGACGAAATCAAGCGCGTGGTGGAATTCCTCAAATCAAAATACGAACCGGCGGATTATGACCCGTCCGTGGTGGAAGCGCCGCGGCACGGCACGGTGCTCGAAGGAGGCGTCATGGAACAAGACGGCGATCCGCTCCTGCCCGAGGCCAAAGAAGAGATCATCCGCGCGGGCAAGGCTTCGGCTTCGCTCTTGCAGCGCCGCCTTAAGGTCGGTTATGCGCGCGCAGCCCGCATCCTGGACTTGTTGGAACAGGAAGGCTTTATCGGTCCGGGCGACGGCGCCAAGCCGCGCGAAATCCTCAGAGTGGAATTCACCCGCGGCATGGATCAGGTTCCGGCTGCGCCTCCGAGCCATCCGGCACTGGAACAAGTCAACCGCGAAATCCCGGAAATCGAAGAAGAATAGGCTATGCCGTTCATCCGCAAAAGCTTACGGCGCGACAGCCAAGGGTTCGGCGCTGATTTGCGCGAGCTGCGCCAGCTGCGCGGTTATACGCGCGAAGCTTTGGCTAAGCTTACGGGCATCCATACGAGCGTGATCGCGGCGTTAGAAGAGGAACGGCTGCAAGACATGACCGATCCGGAATACGCCGAACGTCATGTGCGCGCTTTGGCTACGGCGTTGGATGGCAGCCCGCAATTTTTTTTGGACAAGTACCGCGAAGTGCTGCAGCGCCACGGATTGCGGCAAGAAAACAAAAAGGTGATGCGCCGGCGCTTGAGCCGGCGCGAACTCATGGTAAGTTCGCGTCTCATGCTGTTCGGGGCTTTCGTGATTTTGGTCGCGGCACTCGGCGGCTATGTGTTCTGGCAAGCTAAGCAGATGACGGCGCCGCCCCCGCTTTCGGTGGATGAGCCGCGCGAAGGCATGCAATTGCAGACTTCGCATCTGCAAGTCAGCGGACATACCGATCCCACGGCGCACTTGAGCGTCAACGGCGTGGCAATCATCGTGGGCCAGGATGGAAGTTATGATACGGCCATCGATGTGCCTCAGGGTTTGTCGGTCGTGAGCATCGAGGCGCAGCGGCGCTACAGCCCGATAGTGAATATGGAGCGCCATGTGCTGTTCGAGCGTTCGCCTGAATTGGAGGATGTGACCGTACCTGGCGCCACTTCCACTTCCAGTACGCCGCCGACAAATTGAGCCGTTTTCGTAAATAAAAAATCCCCGCTGACGGGTATTTTTTATTTTCCGGCACCGGAGCTGCAAAGCGCTGCCACGTCAAGGAGATGGCTGAGCCCGTGGAGGAGAGAGTTTCTCTCAAAGAACGAGAGAACCACGGAAACGACCATCAGGGAACGTGCATCGCTTCGCAGTTCCCGCACCGCAACAGGCATAGCGTAGAGGCAGCTGGGCCTCATGTCAAGATGAAAATAGCGCTCATTCGGCTTCGCGTCTCCAGTGTCGGAGACGAGCAAAGGAAATGCCCGACCGGAACAGAATGTCCGGTCGGGTAAAACGTCTTAACGCGCCAAGGGATTGGGCACGTGTTTGAATTTGAGGGTACGGAGGACGCGACGCTCCTCGGGATTGAGTTTTGCCGCAGCATTGCGGAAAAGCTCGTAAGGATCACCGCAACCCTGCAGGATGGCCGGTTCGTATTTTTCGCCTTCGCACTTGAAGGGGAAGATGCTCCAGCCCATCAGGATATACGGGGCCAAAACCTTGCGGACGTCGGCTTGGAGTCTGGGTGCCGGGATGACGGTAAAGAGCAGGTAGCTTTCCGGGTCTAGCTTGATCGGGCCTACGCGGATTTCTTCCTGGATTTCGGGCCAGCGATAGGCCAAGATGATGACCAGGCTCGCGGCCTGGGATGAAGATTCGGTCGAGCTGGAGCCAGCTTCCTGCGGAAGCGCCTCGGA
>CAIKNB010000040.1 GCA_903828685.1 Candidatus Uhrbacteria bacterium
CAGCCAGGCCATTCGCGCCATCGCAGTACAGGCTAAAGGTTTTTGAGGCGCGTGGTATAATGTACGCGCATGAGTTTTCGTAGCTATATAATTTTGATGTTAGTCGGGACCCTGATGGCTTGGCTGGGTTGGGGGACCGTACTTTTCAATACGGATCCGCGCGATGCCGGTGCTGCGGGATTCACTATGTTCTATCTGACGCTCTTCATGGGTTTGGTCGGATTGATTACTTTAATCGAACTGCTGTTCCGGGTGGCGCTCATGCGGCGCTCCGTGGTGTTGCGTGAAGTCAAAGTATCTTTCCGCCACGCCGTCTTGCTCTCGGGAGTCGGGATTCTGTCGCTGATCTTTTCCTCCCAAGGCTGGTTATCTTGGTGGGTACTTGTGGTGTTCATTGTGACGGCCTGCGTATTGGAATATGTTTCATTGCTGGTCCAGCATGCCCGCCGCGGTTAAGCGGCTCTGACCTCTTGCGGAAAACCGTACAGCCAGCGTAAGATGAGGCCAATATTATGTGGCCTTCTTTTTTTGGACGCTTGTCTCATGACCTGGGGATTGACTTAGGCACGGCCAATACGCTGGTCTACGCCAAGAACCGGGGCATCATCATCCAGGAGCCCTCGGTCGTAGCCGTCAATATGCGCAACGGCCAAGTCATCGCCGTAGGCAATGATGCCAAAGCCATGGTCGGCAAGACGCCGCCGCACATCCTAGTGACGCGTCCGCTGCAACGCGGCATCATCGCCGACTTTGAGGTCAGCGAAAAAATGCTGAAATATTTTATTGATAAGATACATCACGATACTCCCAAGTTCATGCCGCGCCCGCGCGTGGTCATCGGCGTGCCACTCGACATCACCGAAGTGGAACGCAAGGCCGTGGGCGATGCAGTCATTTCGGCTGGCGCGCGCAAGGTTCACATCGTGGAAGAACCGGTGGCCGCAGCCGTGGGCATCGGACTTCCGATTTCTGAACCCGTGGGCAACATGATCGTGGATTTCGGAGGCGGCACTACTGAAATCGCCGTCATCTCTTTGAACGGCGTAGTTACGGCTAAATCCGTCCCTATCGCCGGCGACGAACTCAACAAGAACATCATCCAATATGCTCGTGACGTGTTCAACTTGCTGTTGGGAGAGCGCGTAGCCGAGGACGTGAAGATTGCGGCTGGTTCCGCAGTGCCTTTGTCGGAAAAAATCGAAGTGCCGCTGCGCGGACGGGATCTGCTTTCGGGTTTGCCGCACGAGATCATGGTGAATGACGGCCAGATCCGCGAAGCTTTGTCGCGCTCCATCCGCTCCATCATCGATCACATCAAATCCATCTTAGAAGTCACACCGCCGGAGCTGGTTGCCGATATCTATCGCCGCGGTATCGTGATTTCGGGCGGCGGATCGCTTTTGCGCGGCATAGATCGCGCCATCACCGAGGGCACGGGTCTGCCGGTGCGTGTAGCTGAAGAACCTCTGACTGCCGTGGCACGCGGTTGCGGATTACTATTAGAGAATCCCGGATTGCTGGAAGATGTGACGCTGCCCTCGACCGACAAGATGGCCTGAAGAATTTAGTATGCGCCGCCTGCCTTTGTTCGCCAGCGGAGTGGGCATAGCTCTCTTAGCGGCCGTGCTGCTTGGAGTAGGCGCCCTGCGTCCGTTGGCTGATGCGGCGCGTTGGGCCCTGCTGCCTGTGGCTGGGGTTTTTTCCGTTGTCGGCAACGGCCTTGGGCTGCACATGGGATCGACAAACCCCGGCGAGCTCAAGCGCGAGGTGGGCGATCTGCAGGAGAGACTGGCTGCGGTCAGCGTGGACTACGTCAAGCTGCGTAGTTTGGAGGAGGAGAACCAGTTACTGCGTGAGACTGCGAAGTTCCTTTCCACGGCCAGCTACGATTCCGTGGGCGCCAGGGTCATCGCGCGCAATACGGAGGGATTAAGCGCGACGATTCTCATCGACCGCGGCACGAATGACGGACTGGAGCAGGGGATGGCTGTGGTGGTGGGCTCCGGCGTCTTCATCGGAAAGATCACTTCGCTGGGGCGCAGCGTATCCACGGTCACCTTGGTGAGCGACGAGAATAGCCGCGTAGCCGCATCGCCCGTAGGCGCGCGTCGGCTCTTCGGACTGGTGCAGGGAGCAGGAAACGGCGTTTCGCATCTTACGCTCGTGCCGCAGTCTGAAGACCTAAAACACAACGACATTGTGGTAACAGCCGGTACCGAAGAGAAGGTGCCGCCTGATTTGCCCATCGCATTAGTTGACGAAGTCCAGGGCAAAGCTACGGATCCTTTCAAGACGGCTACGCTCCAGCCTTTGGCGCAAACCGACCAGCTTAGCCTAGTGGAAGTATTGCGGGCAGCGGCTTTGCGTCCGGCCAGCCATTAATCCTATGTCCTGGTACAAATACTGTTTGGTGGCCCTGCTTGGTCTCTTGGCCGGCCTGTATCAAGCCACGACGCTGACTTTTTTCAGCGGTTGGTGGTCTGGCTTGCAGATCGTACTGCCGCTGACGGTTTTTTTTATCGTGTTAGAGCGCCGCGGTTGGGCGTTGGCATTCGCGGCAGGCGCGGGTTTGTCCCTGGACTTATTTCCGCTCACCGTAAGCACATTGGCGTTTTGGAGATATCTGGCCATCGTTGCTCTGCTGATAGTGCTGGGGCAGACGATCCTGACCAATCGTTCGCTGTACGCAGGCATGGTCCTGTTCGCCCTGGGTCAGGTTTTGGATTGGCTCTGGTTGTGGGTCGTAGGCTGGGTCTACGCCACCTGGCACGTGGCCTACGGCGTGGCGCCGCAGTGGCGTCAGATGTTGTATAGCGGCGCAGCTGGCTTTTTGCTCACCGTTTTCCTGTGTTTTCTCGGCTTTACTTTCATGCGGCGTTATTCGGCACCGCAGCGCCAAGTCACGCTATATGGCTGATCTCCCGGGAAACAATCCGCTGTTTCCGCTGCAGGAACGCGGCATGGGCTTGCACGTCGGCCAAGGCGACAACGACACCATCGCACACGAGGTGATGTTCGAGCAGGATTTTACCCACATCCAGGACCAAGCCATGTTCATCGGTCCGGCACTGCCGCGGTCGCGTTTCGTTTGGGCTATGGTTGCGGTCGCGTTGCTGGTGGCCGCATTGCTGGGGCGCGCCTGTTGGATGCAACTCGTATCGGCCGGTGCGTACCGTCTGCGTGCGGATCAAAATCGTTTGCGCGTGGAATATCTTCCGGCGCAACGCGGCGTCATCCGAGACAGGCAGGGTAAGGTGCTGGCCGAAAACGTCCCGTCATTTGATCTGCGCGTCATTCCTTGGCTGCTGCCGCGAGATGCGGAAACGCGCGATGAGTATCTGGCCAAAGTCGGGCGCGAGGTCAATATGCCGCTCAGTCAGATGCAGGCTATCATCGCTTCCTCCACCAATCCGGCTGAAAGCCTGACACTGCTCCGCGATATCCCGTACAACCGGGCCGTGGCCGCGACCGTCCTGACCGGCAATGATCCGGCGTTGCACATCGCCATGGGCAATAAGCGGCGTTATCTGTTTTCGCAAGATTTGACCAGCCTGTCGCACATCCTGGGGTATGTGGGGAACGTCTCGCCGCAGGAATTGCAGAGCCACCCGGGATATCGCCAGACCGACAATATCGGCAAAGCCGGCGTCGAGTACACTTATGAATCAATCCTGCGCGGAACGCCGGGCCAACGCAGCTACGAGGTGGATGCGCAGAATAAGGTCACGTCATTAGTCGGCAATACGCCTCCGCAGGATGGCCAAGATCTGACGCTTACTTTGGATTTGGATATACAGCGCGTGACCGAGAACGCTTTGCGGCAGGGTTTGGCCAATGCTCACGTGTTGCACGGCGCTGCCGTGGTCATGGATCCGCGCGACGGTTCCATTCTGGCTATAGCGTCCTTGCCGTCTTATGACGACAACTTATTTTCGGGTACGGTTTCTTCCACTTACTATGCCAAACTGCTCGCGGATCCGGATAAGCCGCTTTTGCCGCGCGCCTGGGCTGGCGTCTATCCGTCAGGTTCCACGGTCAAGCCCGTGGTAGCCACCGCAGCTTTGGCCGAAAAAGTCATCACGCCAGACACTACGGTAAATTCCACAGGCGGCATCAAAGTCGGACAAACCTTCTTTCCTGACTGGAAGGCCGGCGGCCACGGCATCACCAACGTGCGCAAGGCTTTGGCTTGGTCCATCAATACTTTTTTTTATATCGTGGGCGGCGGTTACGAGTCGTTTGTGGGTTTGGGCGTGGATCGTCTGACTAATTGGATGCGACGTTTCGGCTTGGGTTCGGATACGGGCATCGATTTGCCGGGAGAGAGTTCGGGTTTTGTGCCGTCCAAGGAATGGAAGGAGCGGACCAAGGGCGACAGATGGTACGTGGGCGACACCTACAATCTATCCATCGGCCAGGGCGATTTACTGGTCACGCCTTTGCAGGTGGCGAATTTTACTGCGGTTGTGGCTAACGGCGGACATCAGTTTGTGCCTCACGTAGGCTTGAACCCTGATTTGGCGGGTACGACTTCGAGCGCACCTCTGGCTGATCCGGGTATCATCCAGACTGTGCGCCTCGGCATGCGCGACACTGTGGTTTACGGTTCGGGACACGCCTTGTCCGTCTTGCCGTTTACCGTGGCTGGAAAAACCGGTACGGCGCAGTGGCGCAATGATCGGCCAAACCATGCTTGGTTCACGTGTTTTGCGCCGTTCGATAATCCGCAGGTCGCGGTGACCGTGCTTTTGGAAGAAGGCGTCGAAGGTTCGCGCACGGCCATACCTGTAGCTGACCAGATCCTGCGCGCTTGGTACGCCAAATACGGTACGCCACCGGCTCCAACCAAGAAATGAAGCGTTGCTTGACAGCATAGAAGCGTTTTTCTATGCTTTGAATACAAGAAACGCGCTGAAATATGTAGGCGCGTGTTTGATGGTTATATGGCAGACAAGCTGACTTACCTCACGCCTCAAGGCTTAGAAAAACTCAAGTCAGAGTTGGAGTATCTCAAAACCGTGAGGCGCCGCGAGCTGGCGCAGCGCATCGAAACAGCCAAAAACATGGGCGACCTGTCCGAGAACGTCGAATATCACGACGCCAAAGACGCGTTGTCTTTTGTGGAAGGTCGCATCCGCGAAATCGAAGACATGTTCAAGAACATTTCGGTCATCGAGAGCTCCGCAGGCGGGGATAAGGTCAATATCGGAACAAGCGTGGAAGTCGAGATCAACGGCAAGCGCAAGACGTATAAGATTGTCGGGTCCAATGAGGCTAACCCCATGGAAGGCCTCATCTCAAACGAATCGCCACTAGGTTCTGCTTTTTTGGGCCGCCGGCTCGGCGAGAACGTGGATGTGGAGACGCCGGGCGGAACCACGGTATACAAGATAGTCGCATTGTCTTAAAAAGCGGGTCAGCAGGACTGTGACGCCGGGTAAAATCCGGCGTTTAATTTTTTTCCGCCGGCCCTCGACACCAGGGATTGATTATGCTGCGAAGAACCGCTAGACTTGCAGCGTAATACTATGCAAGACGAAATCGAAGTGCGCGAGCAAAAACTCAAAGCGCTGCAGGATGCGGGTATCCCGACGTACCCTTCTAAGACTCAGCGTGACTGCACGCTGGCTTCAGCCGTGGAGAATTTCGCTGCATGGTCAAAGGAAGAAAAACGGCTCTGCCTAGCGGGCCGCGTCATGACCACGCGCGTGCACGGCGCCCTCATCTTCTGCGACTTGCGCGATGAGTCAGGCAAGCTCCAATGCGTGCTCAAGAGCGACACCGTGGGACAAGATGCTTTCGAGTTGTTCCGCGACCGCATCGATCCCGGTGATTTTATTCAGGCAACCGGCACGCTCTTCGAGACCAATCGTGGCGAAAAGTCCCTCTTGGTCGCGGAGTGGCGTCTGCTGGACAAAGCGCTGCGTCCGCTGCCGGAAAAATTCCACGGGCTCCAGGATGTGGAATTGCGTTTTCGTCAGCGCGAGCTGGATCTCATCTCAAACCCCGATGTCCGCGAGACCTTCCGCAAGCGCAGCGTCATAATCCGGACTTTGCGCGAGATTTTGGAACGCGAGGGATTCATGGAAGTCGAAACGCCTATTCTGCAACCGATTCCTGGCGGCGCCACGGCGCGTCCCTTCATCACGCACCACAATTCTTTGGATTTGGATCTGTATTTGCGCATTGCACCCGAGCTTTATCTCAAGCGCCTGATTGTCGGCGGCTTTGAGAAGGTCTTCGAACTAGGGCGCCAATTCCGCAATGAAGGCATCGATTGGTCGCACAACCCGGAGTTTACGATGCTTGAGTTCTATTGGGCTTATCAGGATTATTTGGGGCTCATGGATTTTACCGAAAAGTTGTTATGCGAAGTCATCGAACGGGTTAATGGTAGTTTAAAAGTCGCTTATCAGGATCAGGTCATCGATTTCAAAGCGCCGTGGCCGCGCCTTAGGTTCAAGGATGCGATTTTTGCCGCCTGCGGCGTGGACATCACAACCGTTGAACGCGAAGAACTGATCAAAACCATGCAGAAGCTCAAGATTCAGTGCGATTACAAAACCGCTGATTTGGGCAAGTTGTATGATGAGCTATATAAGGAAACGGTGCGCAAGAATCAGATGCAGCCCGTCTATATTCTGGACTATCCGGTGGAGATGTTGCCCTTGGCCAAAAAATGCGAAGATGATCCGCGTTTTGTCCAGGCATTCCAACTTATCGCTTACGGCATGGAGTTAATGAAAGCCTATTCCGAGTTGAACGACCCCGTGGACCAGCTGGCGCGCTTCAGACAGCAGCAGGAGTACCGCGAGGCCGGAGAAGAAGAAGCGCAATTCATCGATCAAAAATTCGTGGAAGCCTTGGAGCACGGCATGCCGCCTACCGCAGGCTGGGGATTGGGTTTGGACCGGTTTACCATGATGCTGACAGACCAACGCAACATAAAGGAAGTCATTCTCTTCCCCACGCTAAGACCAGAACAAAACGTATGAAAAAGCTTGTCATGTGTTTCGGCGCCTTTGATGGCTTGCATCCGGGCCATGAGGATTTGTTCCGCCAAGCCAAAGAGCAAGGCGATGAACTAGTGGTGATTGTGGCCCGCGACGCCACGGTGTTGGAGATCAAAGGCAATTTGCCTGGGCGCAACGAGCAAGATCGTCTTGCCGTGGTGAGCGGCCATCCTTTTGTGGACGATGCGCGCCTGGGCAATCTGGACGACCGTTACCGCATCATCGAAGAAATCAAACCCGATGTCTTGTGCCTGGGTTATGACCAGGAAGCTTTCACCGAGAATCTGGATAACGAGTTGGCGCGGCGCGGTATTTCTGCGAATATCATACGCTGTGGACCGTACGAACCAGCGCCGACTTTCCGCGCTCCATTCGAAGCCGAAGAAGAGGCTTTTGCCGAGGCTGAATACGAAGAAAGGGGATTACCGCTTTAAACATATGTTGGATCCGAAATACATCAGGGAACACCTCCAGGCAGTCGCAGAGAATTGCCGAGAGCGCAACGTCAAAGTCGATGTCGAAGCTTGGTCTAAATTGGACTCCCAGCGTCTCGATCTCATGCAGGCTGCGGAAAAGCTGCGCAACATGCGGAACACTGTGGCGGACAAGATGAAGTCAGCTCCGCCCGAAGAACGGCCGACGCTTATCGAGAGCGGCAAACAACTCAAAGACAATTTGGCCGTAGCCGAAAATAAATTGCAGGAAGTCGAGGATGAGTGGAAGTCTCTGCTTTTAGCTTTCCCCAACATGACGCATCCGGACTCGCCGCGCGGCTTGGATGACACAGAAAATGTACAGCTGCGTCAGGTCGGAACGATCAATCAGTTGCCGCAACCGTTGAATCACGTAGTTTTGGCCGAAAAACATGATTTGATTGATTTTACCCGCGGCGCCAAAGTCGCTGGAGCCAAATTTTATTTCCTCAAAGGCAAATTGGCTCTCTTGGAACAGGCTTTGATTCGGTATGCACTGGATTATCTGGTGGCTGAAGGGTTCATGCCACTGACAACTCCGGATGTGGCCAATGATGACGTGTTGGTCGGCACAGGCTTTCAACCACGTGGTCCGGAAACGCAGATCTACTCCATCGAGAACACCAACCTGTCGCTCATCGGCACGGCTGAGATCACCGTCGGCGGATATCACAAAGATGAAATCCTCGAAGCCTCCAAGTTGCCTATCAAATATGCGGCATTATCGCATTGCTTCCGGACTGAAGCAGGTTCCTATGGCCGTGAATCCTACGGTTTGTATCGTGTACATCAATTTTCCAAAGTCGAGATGTTCGTGTTCTGTTCGCCCGAACAGTCGGAGGCCATGCACGCCGAACTGTTGCGTCACGAAGAAAATATTTTCAAAGCTTTAGAGATCCCGTATCGTGTGGTGGATATTTGTACCGGCGATTTAGGTGGACCGGCTTATCGTAAGTATGATTTGGAAGCCTGGATGTGGGGACGTAAGGACGGAGTAGGGGATTGGGGTGAGGTCACATCCACATCTAACTGCACAGATTATCAAGCACGACGGCTCAATATCCGCACCAAGAGTGAAACAGGGGATGCGCAATTCGTGCACACATTGAACGGTACGGCTGTAGCGACTTCGCGTGCCATGATCGCCTTACTCGAGAATTGTCAGCAGGACGATGGATCAATTCGGATTCCGCACGTGCTCATTCCGTATTGTGGGTTTGACAAGATTGGATAAATTTGTTGTTCATCATGAACAAACGGGCGTAACCCTATGGACTACAAAGGTGTTCTTATTGCAGAAAGCTATTTGAAGAGGGTAACTTTGCGGTCTGGACTAAAGCGCGAATTGACGAGACAATAAAACCCATGCCGGAATCAAAAAACAAAACCTGGGTAGAGATCTCCAAAGATGCTTTGGCCCACAATATTCAAGAATTCAAACGCCATGTCGGCGCCGAAACTGCGCTCATGGCCGTGGTCAAAGCCAATGCTTACGGCCACGGTTTGGTTGAGACGGCTAAGATTGCGGATCGATCTGGCGCGGCCTGGTTCGGCGTGGATAACGTGGACGAGGCTTTACGCTTGCGCAAAAACGGCATCCGCAAACCCATTTTGATTTTAGGTTATACGCTGAACTCGCGGCTCAAGGATTGCGTCCAAAACGGAATCTCATTTGTTGCTTATAATCTTGAGACAGTTCGTGCGCTTCGCCGCTTAAAACTGAAGCGCGTAGGACCGCATCCGGCCAAGAACGCCAAAGCCGCATTCGTGCATATCAAAATCGAGACCGGAACCACACGCCAAGGCTTGGCAGGCGAAGAGCTGAG
>CAIKNB010000041.1 GCA_903828685.1 Candidatus Uhrbacteria bacterium
CCTGCCTGCCGGCAGGCAGGGCCGGGATGACAAAAACGCGCATTTCAGGCATTCTATTTCAAGTATGAATGCAGAACTCCTCTTCTCCGGCGTCAAGCCGACCTCCACGCCGCACATCGGAAATTACATCGGTGCGCTCAAGCAATGGGCCGAGATCCAGCACCGCTACCGCTGTCTGTTCTGCATCGTGGATCTGCACGCCATCACCGTGCCGCAAGATCCGGCATTGATGCGCGAGCGCACGCTCGAGATCGCGGCCATCTACCTAGCCATCGGCCTGGACCCCAAACGCTGCACGTTCTTCATCCAAAGCGAGGTGCATGAACATGCGGAACTGAGTTGGATCCTGGGCACGTTGGCCAAGATGAGCGAGCTTGAACGCATGACGGCATATAAGGACAAGGTCAAAACCAAAGGCGAGAACGTGGGCTCCGGCATCTTCAACTATCCTTCGCTTATGGCTGCGGATATTTTGCTCTACGATTCGACGGTCGTGCCAGTCGGCGAGGACCAGTTGCAGCACGTGGAGCTGACTCGCATGCTGGCGCGGCGTTTCAATTCAACTTTCGGCGAGACGTTCGTGGTGCCGCAAAGCCTGGTGCAGAAAGTCGGCGCGCGCATTATGAGTCTTCAGGATCCGACCAAGAAGATGAGCAAGAGCGACGAATCCGCATCCGGCACCATCATGCTGACCGATACGCCGGACGTAATCAGCAAAAAGATTTCGCGCGCCGTGACCGATTCGGGTTCGGATATCACGTTTGATGCGATCAAACGACCGGCCATCTCCAACTTGCTGACCATCTTCCATCACGCGAGCGGAAAAAGCATCAAAGACATCGAGACCGAATACGCGGGCAAGGGCTATGCTGAATTCAAAACGGGCTTAGCCGAAGCCGTGATAGGAATGCTCGCGCCGATCCAAAAGAAACTTGACGAATTCAAAAACAATCCGGCCAAACTTAACAAGATTTTGGATGCCGGCCGCGACACAGCTCAAGAAATGGCCTCCGCCAAGATGAAAGTGGTGAAGAATAAAGTCGGGCTCGGAAGATAGAACCGTCATCAAAATCCTCCGCCTTGGCGGAGGATTTTACTATTTTTTCGTATACACCCAAGTCCCGTTCCAATCCAAGGGAGGCGGAGTAGTTTTGAATTGTTCTGCGCGGTCTTTGAGCAGATTTGTCGGCGCATCAGCAGGAAACGCTTTGAGCATTGTGTTGCACGCCGCACCTGCACCCGCGAAATCTTTGGCTAGATATTTGTCCAAAGCGGCTTCGAAATCTGCAGCCAGCTTTTTTTGTTCGTCTGTGGCCGTATGCGTTTCAGCTAAAACTTCAAAAATGATCACAGGCTCTTTCTTGCCTTTGACCGCGACTTTATCCAGACGTCGCGCCACGATCCTGTCTTTCAATTCGTTGTAGGTGGTTTCGGAAACTATGACGCCAACGCCATAAGTGCGGGTCAGGCCTTCGAGGCGCGAACCTAAGTTGACGTTGTCGCCGATGACCGTGTAATCAAAGCGCGTTTCGCCGCCCACGTTACCCACCACCATGTCGCCGGTATTGATGCCCACGCCGATGCGAATCTCGACCTCACCAAAAGCTTTTGCTTTGTTCATCTCATCCAGCACTTGCTGCATCTTGAGTGCCGTGGACACGGCCAACCAGGCATGGTCCGGCTGCTCGAACGGCGCGTTCCAAAAAGCCATGACCGCGTCGCCGATGTATTTATCCAGCACGCCGCGGTTCTCGAATACGATGGCGGTCATGCGGCTCAAGTAAATATTCAGGATTTCGACCAATTTTTCAGGACTCAAACCTTCGGAAATCGAAGTGAAGCCGCAGATATCGGAGAATAGCACGCTCATGCGTTTGCGCTCGCCGCCGAGCTCAAGATGCGACGGGTCGGCGATGATGGTCTCGACCACTGAAGGAGAGACGTAGCGCGAAAAAGCGTTCTTGAGTTCGCGACGCTGGCGATCGGCCGCGATGCGGCGCTCCAAAGTCACAGCCGCGTAAGCGAAGACTAAAGTCAGAGACGGCCACAAGATGCTCAAGAGCCAACCGCGGTCAAACAGCAGGAAGGCTCCGACCACGACACAGGCCCAGATGAAAATCGTGAGCAGCAAAGACCAGCGCGCGCGCATGCGCGGCAACATAAGGCCGATGAGCAAGCCTACGATAAAAAGAAAAAGCACCATGGCCCAAACCGGCAACGGATTTAACCAGTGCCGACCCAAGACCGTATCGATAGCCGAGGCGTGGACCTCGACGCCGGGCATGGGCAAGCCGCCCGATGTCGGCACAAGCAAGCTGTCGTGCAAATCCGCAGCCGTGGCGCCTACCAGCACGATGCCGTTCTTGAGCGGCGTAAGATCCGACGTGCCATGCAGCATATTGACTGCGGAAATGATGCGGAAAGACTTGGGATCGTTCGGCGCACCAGGATAATTCACAATCATGCGGCCAAAACCATCCAACGGCGCGGCTTTAAGCGCGTCGGCTTGTCCAGCCAGACGCAAAATCTCTGATTCGAAAGACGGAACGTATGAATTGTCCGCACCGCCGACTTTGAGCGGCAAACGGCGATACACATTATCGCTGTCCGGCGGAGAATTCACATGCCCTGTGGATTTGGCCGAGGATGCCAGTTCGGCAATGGGCTGGAGGATTCGCTTGTTGTCGTATGTCAGACCATGACTTGTGAATGACATCTGCAGCTCCACAGGCAGGACAACGTCGTCAGCGGATTTCAATGCGGCGGCCAGGGCCTGGTCATCGGTCTGATCCGAGGGCTCCGGAAAATTCACGTCATAGCCGATGACGCGCGCGCCTGCGGCTTGCAGCTTGTTGATGAGATCGGCATGCACGCTGCGCGGCCAGGGCCAGCGTCCGATTTGCGTGAGCGATGCGTCATCTATGGCCACAACCGTGATGGACGGGTCGGGCGCATGAGGCAGGAACAACAGATCCAGAGAGCGGTTATCCCAGCTGCCCAGGATGCCGGACGCATAACCTGCGGCTGCCAATGCGCCTATCACGCCGCCAACCAATAGCGGACGCAGCA
>CAIKNB010000042.1 GCA_903828685.1 Candidatus Uhrbacteria bacterium
CGCACAGGAGTGATCCTGATTAGCCGCAGGGAAATTCCATTGATGACGGAAGGCGAGATGCGATGCCTTTTGGGCCACGAGCTGGGTCACGGCATGGTGCGTGAGCATGGCAATCCTTTACTGAAAGCTATCGTGTCGCTTCGGACGCCTGGAAATATTGCGCAAGGATGGGCGGGTATTGACTGGCTGCGCGCGGTTATGGGACCTAAAAACCAGGAAGACAGGGATCACCTGTTGAACCGTGCTTCACTGGTATCCGGGGTTGGTGCGATCCCCACACTTGTTGACGAGGCCGCGGCATCGCGTAATGCGTTGAAGCTCATTCGGGCTCTACCTGAAAGCATGCAAGCAGGCCTGCTTCGCCGTGCGCCCAAGACCTTAGGTCTGGCCGGAGCGACCTACGGCCTGGGAGCCTTGGCCGGAGTGCTTGGACCTCAGGCATCAAAGTGGTATTATCATCGCCATGACTGAAGACGTCAAAACCAAAGCCGAACTGGAAAAGGGCGCCGCAGCTGACTCCGGGCTACTGGAGGGACTGTCGGACCTGATACTGACGCCGGTCAGCCTGCGCAAGATTTTCATCCTGTTAACCCGGGTTCATTACTCTGACTCCGAGCATTATGGGGAACTTAAACCACAATTCGAAAAGTTCATCTGGAGTAAAGAAGAGACGAAGAGGACGCTCCATATCGACTTCGATTACAATTTCGACCCGGCAAAAGTCGACCGGCGACCGGCCTTGTTCGTCGGAACCAGTGACTTCACGTTCACCCAAAAGGTCATCGACAACATGCACTCGCAGACCGAGGACCGGGCTGGCACCCAGTACGTGATGATGACGGCCGTGGACGTTATCATCCGGCATATCGGTAAGACGCCGGACGAGGCCCTGGCGCTGGGAGACATGACCTGCCAGTTCTTCAACGGTATGCGGAAGATGCTGCAGGAGCGCATGAAGTTCTCACAGGTCAATGTGGGCAAGCTCATGACCTCCCGGCCGTTCGACAGATCTTCAAATCAGGCTGATCAGCAGTTCATGGTTGATTTGCTAATCAATCTCCAGTACAACTCTGCGTGGCTGACATTTCGAGAAGGCCATCGTATTAAGACGGCCAAGTTCGAGCAGCTCGCAGCTTATTCGTTACCGCTCGATGACCAAAACACCGCGCATCAAAGGCTTGCGCAAAATGAAACGACACGTTAATATCGCTGTCACTTAATCATATGATCAACGGATACACGAGGCCGCAGTCTCTCATTCAGCAGGTGCTGGCTATCTTGCCGCAAGTGGAAGCTCGTTCCCTGAACGCCATGGTGGTTGGACCCCAGTACGATCTCTTCCGCTACTACAATTCCACCGAGCGTGCCGCCATGCTGGGTGTGGCGTTCGCCGAGAATGCGAACCCCGATCCGGCCCAGCGTCAGCTGGTGCCCTACGAGGGGCTCAAGCCGGCGACGCATGTGGTGGACCAAGCTTTCGTCGAGCTTTTCGGCGAGAAGCTTGAAGGTCAGCTGTGGAGCGCGCAGAGTGCCGCTCAGGACAGCTCCGCCAACAAGTTCAATTTCAAGCTGGCCGACCTGGAGACGCCGAATCGTATCCAGGCGTTCCGCCGTGGAGCCGTAGTCATGGCCACCCACAACGGAACCACGCAACAGATCACCAGCGCGTCCATCGTCTTTGGCGGCAGCGGATACACTCCGCTTGGCGTCTATGACCAACTCGTCCCGGCCCCTACCTCCGGAAGCAGCGCGGCAGTCCGTATGCAGGCTGACTCGAACGGAGTTATCTATGCTGTGACGGTTATCTCTCCGGGCAGCGGTTACACCGGTGATGTCGAATTC
>CAIKNB010000043.1 GCA_903828685.1 Candidatus Uhrbacteria bacterium
GGAATAGCCTTTGTCGATGCGCATGCCTTTGACCACCTCTGTTTCGATGCCGAAGGTCTGGCCTTCTTCCACGGTGATTACGCCGTCAGTGCCGATTTCCTTCATGGCATCCGCGATCTTCTTGCCGATTTCCGGATCATTGGCCGAGATAGCCGCTACCTGTTCGATCTCGCCTCCCTGCACAGGCTTGGAGATCTTCTTGAGTTCGGCGATGATGGCTTCTACGCCTTTTTCCATGCCGCGTTTGACGGCCAATGGATTGGCGCCGGCAGTGATATTCTTGATGCCTTCGGCGATCATGGCTTGGGCCAAAACCGTAGCGGTCGTGGTGCCGTCGCCAGCCACGTCATTGGTCTTGGACGCAACTTCTTTGACTAACTCCGCGCCGAGATTCTCGAATTTATCTTCGAGTTCGATTTCCTTGGCCACGGTCACGCCGTCCTTAGTAATGGTGGGTGCGCCATAACCTTTATCAATGACCACGTTGCGGCCCTTGGGGCCCAGCGTGATGCGCACGGCGTCAGCCAGCTGATCCACACCGCGCTTCATGGCTTGCCGCGCTTTCTCGTCGAACATGATTTGCTTTGACATAGTTTTGCGAAATTATTTTTCGATCACGGCCATCACGTCTGATTCGGCGATGACCAGATACTCCACTTCTTCGATCTTAACCTCGTCCGGCGAATATTTCTTGAATACGACCTTGTCGCCGATTTTAAGCGACATGGCGGCGCGCGTTCCGTTATCCAACAGCTTGCCCGGGCCCACGGCGATGATCTCGCCCTGCTCCGGACGTTCCTTGTCAGTCGTGTCCGGCAAAATGATGCCGGTCTTGGTCATTTCTTCTTTGGCAGCCGGCTTGATGATGACGCGGTCGCCCAGGGGACGTAATTGCATAGAGTAAAAATTTTGGCTTATTATCGATAAAAATTGACCTTAAGTAGCATTCAATTATTGTGAGTGCTAATCGAGGTTCGGCTTCAACTATAGCCAAGAACCAAGCCTCGCGTCAAGGCCTAGACAGCCTGTCTTGCACCGACTTTTGTCATCTTGGCCCGAATACTTTATGCTTGCAGTCCCTAAACGGCGATAACCCCCTATGAACACGACCTGGTGGCTTAAAAAATTGATTCAAGATCCAGTCAGGATAGGTTCGGTAGCTCCCAGCAGCAAGGCCTTAGCCGAACTCATGACGCGCGACATTCCTGTCCAGGCGCAGGTTTTGGAGCTGGGTCCAGGTAGCGGTGCCATCACCGAATTCATCTTGGCAAAAATTTCTGATTCAACGCGCCTGACTCTGGTTGAAGCTGATCCGGACATGCATCAAATCTGCAAAAACCGCTTTTCCGGCGCAACCGTGCAGCTGTGCGATGCCGAAGATTATTTGCAGCGCGACTCCGCGAGCTACGGCTGCATCGTCTCGGGTATCCCCTTTGCCTCCATGGATAAAGCCAAACGCAATCGCGTGTTCAACCTCATCCGTGAACGTTTGCGGGACGACGGCTCGTTCACCATGTTCCAATATTCCTTGACCACGCTCGACGAACTCAAAAATATTTTTGGTTCTGTCCGCATTTCTTTTACGCTGTTCAACTTGCCTCCGGCTTTCGTTTTCTCGTGTAAAAAATAATCGCTCCGGTGCAATACCGGAGCGTACGAAGAGTCATTCGCCATCCAAAATCTTGGCGATGTAGGTGCGTTGTCCGCACGTGTGGCAATACAAACCCTGTTTGGAATTCGGCGGGTTATGCTCCTTGGTTTGGCAGCAGCGTTGAGCCACCGGATTATGCAATCGGGTGACCGCGGGCAAGACATGGCAGCTGACCTTGGAACCCAGCAGTACTTGCTCGTTATGCAAGATGCGGTTGAGCTCATCGAAGGCCGGCTGATTTTCCACGATATTGACGCTGCGCGACGTGGCGCCGCTCTTGGTCTCGATGATCCAAATTATCACCAGCGGATAAGATTCGGGCGCAAATTGCTGGACGCATGCCGTAGCAATCTTGCGTTTGCTTCCTCCCGGCGGAATTGTACTGGTCATTATTCTCCTCCAACAAAAGAACTGGTTGTCCAGTCTAACTTTTTACGGTCGATAAGTCAAGATGCAGGGCGCGCTGGTGCAGCGGCTGCGTCATCCGTCACGCAGAGCGTGAGTATGACCACGGCCAGCAAAGCTTGGCCTGACCAATATGATAAGAGGTAATGATCGAACCAAGCCAAAATAACCAGCGGAAGGATCGCGGGCCAGACGCGCAGCAGACATTTTCGCGCGCGCCAGATGAGATAAGCCATCAAGACTGAACCCAGCAAGCCGAAATCCGCCAACATGAGCAAAAAGGCATTGTGCGGGGATTCTAAAGGCTCGGGACTGCGCTGCAACTTGGTGTTTTGGTCGCGTCGCAAACTCCAAACATCGACCAATTCGGCATTTGGTCCGCTGCCCAGGATCGGATGGCGCAAAAAAATCTGCCAGCCTTCTTTCAGACTCTGGCTGCGCGCATCCAAAGACTTTGCTTCCAAGCGGTTCTGTTCCTGCGTACGCGCCATCACCACTTCGCGTTGCGACACGGCCACGACCAAAGCAAATAACAAGCAGCAAACAACGGCCAGCATTCCGAACTGCAGATTGTACTGGCCTGTTTTTCGGCGTCTGACCATCACATAACACAATGCGCCCACACCTACGGCCGCAGCAGCGTACGACGTGCGGCTGAAAGTCAGCACCAATGCACCGGAAATGACCGCGCTCGCCGTGGCATAAAATAATGCAACGGATTTTTTCGCCGAACTCCAACCTGCGTGCACAGCCGCCGGGATACCTAGTGCAAGCCATGCTCCCAGGATATTGGGGTGCGGCATGCCGCCATAAGCGCGCAGATAACGGAACAAACCGAATTCCACCACGGCAGTACCGAGTTCTTTGGGCGAATGAAAAGCCATGCCCAGCCATTTGATCGCATTCGCGCGCTGTACCGCAAACTGCCAATAAGCCAACACTGCTTGCGGGATGAGCGATGCCACGAACATGCAAGCCACGCTTCGCGCCCGCACTTTGGCGCGCCACAGCGTCCAGACGAACATCCCGAGCAATGCGACCTGAATCCACCATTGGAGCGTGGCGGTAATAGAGGAAGAAAATATCAGGTTCGCAGCAAACACAAGCAACCCGAATGAAACCGGCATCCAAAAATGCTTATCCCGTATCTTGATTTCAATTTTTTTGTAACCTAAGACGATCGTCGCGAGAAGCAACAGCCATGAGGCGTAAACGGCCCAACTTCCCTGCTCCCATGGCCAGCCGGCTAAGGATGCGCCATGCAACCAACGCGTCTGCCAAGGCAATAAAAATATAGCCAAACGCCAAGCCGCGCCGAAAAGAATGGGCCGAAGCCGGTGTCCGGATGCTGGGGACTTTAAGGCGCTATCTGGAATTTGCTGCATAGGTCGTAATACTCTGCGCGGAATTTTTCGCGCGCGTCTGTCACGTGGAACTTTAGCGTGCGGTCATTGACGATAACTCGCGTATCGCGGTTCATGAGCTCTCTGATGTTCGACGGAAACCAGCGGCGCTGGAATACACGGGCCAGGGACTCAAGCCAGCGGTAACTAGTAGCTGGTAGCTGGCAGCTAGGTTGGCCACAAAAGTCCGGCGGCACAATCCAAGGCGCAGCCAACGGATGACGTGCGCGGATTTGAGGATTTGAATCCCACACTGTCTGGCCCACGCC
>CAIKNB010000044.1 GCA_903828685.1 Candidatus Uhrbacteria bacterium
GCGCCTGCCGCTTTCGGCTTACATTCCCGCCCGGCGGATTAGAAGCCTGGATGATGAGTTTTTGTCAAGGCCACGTTTCCTGGCAATCTCCGAGTTTGGTCCCCGCTCTATTATCTATCACGAAGGATCCCGCTACATTATCAACAAGGTCAACTTGCCCGTTTCGGATACTGGTGAAGGTTTTGCTATAACTCGTGCCAAGCAGTGTCCGCTTTGCGGGTATCTGCACCCGATCACAAATGGGGACGGCCTGGATCGCTGTGAACGATGTGGATCTTTGCTGGATTCTCCCCTGAACAATCTTTTCCGCCTGCAGAACGTTTCCACGAAGCGGAGAGACCGCATCTCGTCCGATGAAGAAGAGCGTGTTCGCCAGGGGTATGAATTGCGTACGGCTATTCGCTTTGCCGATCATGGCGGGGTGATCTCTGCTCGAACTACAGAACTTCATTTCCAGGGCGAATTGATTGGCAAGTTGACTTACGGCCATTCGGCGACGCTTTGGAGGATCAATTTAGGATGGCGACGGCGCGCCAATCCCCAGCAATATGGTTTTATCCTCGACACCGAGCGGGGTTACTGGGCGCGTAAAGAAGATGATCAAACCGCGGCTGAAGCGGACGATCCGATGTCTCCCCGCACTTTACGGGTTGTTCCATTCGTTGAAGATCACAAGAATTGCTTGCTCTTCGAACCAACGGTTGGGTTGGAGATGGGACAGATGGCATCTTTGCAGGCTGCCTTGAAGAGTGCTATTCAGGTGGAATACCAGTTGGAAGACAGCGAACTGGCAGCAGAACCTTTGCCAAGTGGAGATGTGCGCCGATCCATTCTTTTCTACGAATCTGCCGAAGGCGGCGCGGGCGTATTACGCCGGCTGGTCGATGATCCGAATGCTTTCGCCAGGGTTGCCAGCCAGGCATTAAAGCTTTGCCACTTCGATCCGCAGACCGGTGAAGACCTGCGGCATGCACCAAACGCCAAGGAAGATTGTGAAGCCGCCTGTTATGACTGCCTGATGAGCTATTACAACCAGCGCGAACACCATATCCTGGACCGTAAAATCATTCGTGACCTGCTGATGGGGTTCACCAAGGCGATGACGAAGACGGCACCGTCGCAGAATTCGCGGGCCGAACACCTGGCGGAGTTGATGCGTTTATGTGGATCAGAACTTGAGCGCGATTGGTTGCGATGGCTGGAAAAGCACAATTTGCGCTTGCCATCGCGGGCACAGGCGCTCTTTACGGAATGTCAAACACGGCCTGATTTTGTGTACGATGAACAGCAGATGGCTGTTTATATCGATGGCCCATTGCATCAACATCCTGATCGGGCGCACCGGGACGTGTCACAAGTGTTGTGCCTGGAAGACATGGGTTGGACGGCGCTCAGATTCACAGAGCAAGCCCAGTGGCCGGTTGTTCTAAAACGCTATCGCGGTGTTTTCGGAGATATGGCCGACTCGACGGCGCGATGAACGCGCACATGCACCGTATATGTCAGCAACATCCTGAATGAATATGACAAGTTTCACCCCTGGCTCCCTCGTCCGCGCGCGCAACC
>CAIKNB010000045.1 GCA_903828685.1 Candidatus Uhrbacteria bacterium
CTCGCGCATGCGTCGCAGCACGGCCAAAAGCGGAGTCACCGGACCCAGAGTACCGCCGCCGCAGAATAGGATTTTTTTGGCAGCCATATGATTAACCGTCGATTCGCGCTTGCCGCGAGATCGAAGCCATTATACCCATGGCGATGGCGAGCGCAATCAAAGCCGAGCTGCCATAGCTCACAAACGGCAGAGTCACGCCCGTGATGGGCATGAGACCGAGCATGGACGAAATATTGAGCACTGATTGGATCGCAATCCAACAGCCGATGCCAGTCGCCAGAAAGCGGCCAAAATCATCCGGTGCGTGTTTGGCGATGGTGAAACAACGGTAAACCAATAACACCATGAGCCCGATGAATGCCGCGGTCAGAAAAAATCCCAGCTCTTCGGCAATGACTGCGAAGATGGAATCGCCGGAGACTTCAGGCAGATACAAATATTTTTGCCGCGACAATCCATAGCCAACTCCAAATAAACCTCCGGAACCGATTGCTAGATACGCCTGGTTGATGTGATAGCCGATGCCTTGCGGATCTAATTCAGGATGCAAAAAAGTCATGAAGCGTGCGGCGCGATAAGGCGTGACCTTGATGAGCAGCGCGATGCCCGCAACGCCGACCGAAGCCAGAGCCACGAACCAACCGATGGGCGCGCCAGCTACGAAGTAAGTGAGCAATGAAGACAGAGCGATCACGACCATGGAACCGGTATTAGGCTGGAGAACCAACAATACGATGACGATGCCGAGCGACATGAGGAACGGGAACAGACCTTCTTCCAAAGTTTTGGCTTTGCTTTCGTGTCGCGCCGCCAACCAAGCCGCCACATAAACCAAGAAAGTTATTTTGACGAATTCCGATGGCTGGAAAGACAGCGGTCCTAGGTTTACCCAGCGACCAGCGCCACCGAACCTCAAACCAACGCCCGGGATATAGACCAAAATCAGCAAGCCGATGCTCGCGACAAGCGCAGGCACGGCAAGGAATTGCAGTTTGCGATAATTAAGACGGGAGAAGATATAAAACAACAACAGACCGGGAATCAGACCGTTAATCAGCTGATGGCGGAAGTAGTACCAGGTGTCGTGGAACTTTTGAACGCCCGAAGGTCCGCTGGCTGAAAGCAGCATGATTAGACCGAAAAGCATTACTCCGGCGAGCAAACCTACAAATCTTTTGTCCATTGACGCCGGGCGGTTCATAACTCACATGCGATCAACGAGCGCGAGTATCACGCCGATGCCGGCTGAAAACATTGAAATGAGCCAGGTGCGAAACACGATCTGCGATTCTTTCCAGCCGCTGGCTTCCAGATGATGATGGATTGGTGCGCTTTTGAAGATTTTCTTTTTGCGGATTTTTTTTGAGGCGACCTGAAAAATCACGGACAGCGACTCTAGTACGAAAGGTAAACCGATAATCGGCAAAAGTAGCGGTTGGTTGGTAAGCATGGCAACTACGCCCAGCGCTGTACCCAACGACATGGCGCCAGTATCCCCCATGAAGAATGCTGCCGGTGTGACGTTATACCAGAGGAAGGCCATGAGCGCACCCACGATGGCCGCGCAAAACACCACCAGATCCATCTTGCCTTGCGAGAATGCGATGACGGCATAGCCCGCAAAAGCTGCCATAAGCGGCCCACCGGCTAAACCGTCCAGACCGTCAGTCACGTTTACAGAATTAGAAGTCGCAATAATGACGAAAGCGAAGATCGGCACATACAACCAACCTAAAGCGAAGTTGCCCACGAATGGAATATGGAAAAAATCCCAGCCGAGTTTTGAGTAGAACCACCAGGCAGCGACTAATGCGATGAGCGAATACGAAATCAGACGATAACGCATGCGTAAACCTCCGCCTGCCGGACCGATTTTTTTGACGTTCAAATAATCATCCAGCAAACCCACGCAAGCCGCGGCAATCATCGCGCCTAGCGGCAGCAGGGTTTGCGCGCGCGTAAGGAAATTCCATGAACACCAAGCTGAATCACGTAACGTGCAACCCGTGGAGAGGAATAGCGCAACCACGGTCACCGTGACCCAGACCACCAACCCGCCCATGACCGGCGTCCCGGATTTTGCAGCATGCAAACTGCCTGCAATGGGCGCAGCATCGAGCGTCCTGATGGTCTTGCCCATGTTGTAACGCTTGAGCAGACGTATGAGCAGCGGCGCCCAAGTCAGAGCCAAAGCAAAACAACCGAAGGCGATGACCAGGATGCGGATGATGTTGAAGAGGTTCGAGATCATACTAGATATTCATGAGAAGAAGAAAAAATCCGGCGATGCACCAGACCGCGGTCAGCGCTGCCGATAACGACACAAGCGCCTTGGCCGCCAGTTCGTCCGGACGATAAACACCCAAAGCCAGCAGCGTATTGACCGTAAACGCCAAAAGCATAACAGCCGGAACCGCGATAATCCATGGCCAAGCCTGAACTGAATCTATCCCCAGATAGACGTTGTAATGCATTACCAGTACACCAGTGCGCAGACCAGCGGGAATCAAACGCCAGAGCATGAACGCGCTGGACGCGAGGATGACCAAACCGTCGACCAAAATAGTCCAGCGAATGAAGCTGTTTTGCCAGGCGCGCTTGGCGGAGAACCGCCAGTCATCCAAGTGCATGAGAGTAGCTTAAGGTTAATGTCATTCGACGGCAACGACTTGGGTGATCTCCGGAACGAGTTCGCGCAGCGTCTCCTCGACCCCGGCCTTGAGCGTCATATCCGAAAACGGACAACCCACGCATGCGCCAAGCAGGCGTACCGAAACTTTGCCCGTGGCAGCATCCACATCCACCAGCTCCACGTCGCCTCCATGCATCTTTATCCCCTCTTTCAGCTGATCCAGGACGCCGGCGACTTCTTGCTTCAACATTTCGCTTGTTTTAGCCATAATGCAAGCACTAATGTACCCGGCATTCTATGCCTTGACAAGTTCCTGAAAAACGCTTAATATCGTGGTCATCATATGGCACATAAAAAAGCAGGCGGTTCTACTAGTTATGGCCGCGATTCGCAGGGCCAGCGTTTGGGTACAAAGCTCTACGCCGGAGAATTCGCCAAGATCGGAAATATTATCGTACGTCAACGCGGCTCAGCTATCCGCCCTGGTTTGAACGTGAAGATGGGCAAGGACGACACGCTCTTCGCCATGGCTGACGGCATCGTCAAGTTCACGGAAAAAAAAGTGCGCCGCTTCACCGGAGCGTTCAAGAAGGTCAAGTTGGCCAACATAGTGCCGGCCGAAAGCAAGTAACCGATCAATCAATTCAAAAGGCGCGAGTAATCGCGCCTTTTTGTTAGACGATTCTACTCTACTTCTTCTTAGCCGCGGCTTTGATCAAACCCAAAAATAGCGGATTCGGGCGGAAGGGACGCGAGGTGAACTCCGGATGGAACTGCGAAGCCATGAAGAACGGATGATGTTTGAGTTCCATGATCTCGGCCAGCTTGTCATCCGGCGAAATGCCAGAAAAGACAACACCGAGTTTTTCGAACTCCTTACGATAATCAGGATTGGCTTCGTAACGATGACGATGGCGCTCGCGCACGATCTCGGCCTGATACAGCTCGCGCGCCTTGGTTCCTTTCTTGAGCACACACGGATAATCTCCCAAACGCATGGTGCCGCCGTAATTCTTGTCTTCCATCTTCTTGAGCTGTTCATCCATGAGATGCACGACTGGATGCTTGGTGTCGGGATCGATTTCGGTCGTATTCGCATCTTTCCAGCCCAATTCGTCGCGCGCCATCTCGACCAGCGCTAGCTGCATGCCGTAGCACAAACCCAGATACGGCAATTTATGTTCCCTGGCGTATCTGATGGCCAAAAGTTTACCGTTGATGCCGCGCGCGCCAAAACCTCCGGGAATTATCAAGCCGTTCAACTTACGCAGCTCCTTGGCCACCGTTTCCGGATGGCGTTCAAAGTCTTCGCTGTTAAGCCACACAATCTCGGGTTTGCGGTGGCAGGCCCAGGACGCGTGCTTGATGGCTTCGAGCACAGAAAGATACGCGTCGCTCAAGGTAAAGTCACCGGTTGAAAAATATTTGCCCACCACACCAATTTTCACGGGTTTGGTGGAGGCGTGGATATTCCTGACCAAATCATGCCACTTATGACCATCTATCTTGGTGTGTTTGAAACCTAACTTCTCGATGACACGATCGGCTAAACCTTCCTTTTCCAGCTTAGTAGGCACAGCATAGATAGTATCAACATCGGGTGCAGCGATCACGTCTTGCGGCGCCACATTGCAGCTCACGGAAAGCTTGCGCTTGCGCGGCTCGTCGATAGGATAAGCCGAACGGCAGATGATCAGGTCAGGCTGTAACCCGGCTTCGTTCAGGCTGCGCACCGCATATTGGGTAGGCTTAGTCTTCATCTCGCCGATGCTGCTGGGAACGGGCAAAAAACTCACCAGGCCGATTAGCACGTCTTTGGGATGCTCCAGGCGCATCATGCGACAAGCTTCGAGGTATAAAAGATTCTGATATTCTCCTACCGTACCGCCGATTTCTACAATTGTTACGTCCGCATCGGCCGTGGCAGCTGCGCGTTTGATGCGGCTGATGATTTCTAACGGCACATCCGGCACCCACTCAACGGTCTTGCCGTGATAACCCATGGAACGCTCGCGATTCAAGATAGCCTGGAACACCATGCCCGAAGTCATGGAATTTTCACGGGATAAGTCCTCTTCCAAAAATCTTTCGTAATTGCCCAAGTCTTGGTCGGTCTCCAAACCGTCTTGCGTGACAAAGACTTCGCCGTGTTCCGTTGGATTCAAAGTTCCGGGATCCACGTTCAGGTAGGGATCAATTTTGACCGCGGTCACGCGCAAGCCGCGCGCTTTGAGCAACGCTCCAAGCGAGGCTGTGGTCACACCTTTGCCCACGCCGCTCATCACGCCGCCGGCAATAAAAATAGTCGTCCTGCGACGACTCTTTGTTTTTACCCGTGTTTGTTTCATACGGAGCTACAGTGTAACACAACTGCAGCCCCAAAGTGAGAGCTAAATCAGCGGCGTGTCAAACCCGAAATGGCGCGCAAGGCGCGCGCGAGCAATCTATCCAGATTTTTATAGCCGCTGACCGTAAAAACGTTCTGCGGCTTGGCCCATAAACCCTCGTATATCGCCCCTTCGCCTGTGAATTTTTCCTTGGCATCGAGCGGTGCCTCGAACAGGAACATGTGAACAGTTTTTTGGATAATGCCGGTCTGCCGGCGGAAACGGAACGACGTGCGTCCCAGCGGCGCTAGGTACTTGAGGCGATCCAACCCGGTTTCTTCCTTTATCTCGCGCAGCGCGGTCTGTACCAGGGTCTCGCCGCGTTCCTGATGGCCCTTGGGGAAGGTGTAGCGATTGAACGGATCTTTGATGAAGAAGATCTCGATGCCGTTACCCTTACGCCTAAAGATGATTCCGCCTGCGGAAATCTCGTGCTTGGGACGCGCGAACCTATTTGCTTGACTTGGCCTTGCTCGAAGTCGCGGCCGCCGCGGCTTGCTGGGCGGGTTTGACTCCGAGGAGTTCGAGGGCCTTATCGAGTTGGGGGTCTCGGTTTGCATGTATGTCGTCGTCAGTCTTATCTACTTTGATGTCAGGTGTGACGCCTTGTTTGTTGATCGACCTTTCCTTAGGCGTGAGCCATTCTGCGATCGTAATCTTGACTGCGCTCTTATCAGAAAATTCGGTGTAATCCTGGACTGAGCCTTTGCCGAAGGTTTGCATGCCAACAATCTTGGCCACGCCGTAATCCTGCAAGCAGCCTGATACGATTTCTGATGCGGAAGCCGAACCCTGGTTCACCAAAACCACCGTGGGAATACCTTTGAGGCGTCCGCTGCCCGTGCCATGGTATTCATCTACGATTTTTCCCTGGCGGCGTTCTTTGACCACGATCTGATCGCCGACCCACTCACCGGCCACGCTGATGGCGCGGTCGAGATAACCTCCGGGATCGCTGCGCAGATCCAACACGATGCCCTTCACGTCCTTGCTAACCATGTCGTCGACAGCCTTGCTGAACAAATCGGAAGTGTCTTGGTTAAAGTTGGTGATCTCCACGTTTGCAATGTTGCCTTTGAGATAAGTAAGCTTGACGCTCTTGACCACGATGACGTCGCGTGTGATGGGAATATCCAGCGTGTACGGCGTCTTTTTTTCTTTACCTTTAGCATCAGTCGTGGTTTTGTAGCGTCCGATATTCAGCGTGACCACGGTTCCTTTGTCGCCGCGGATAAGCGACACGGCTTTATCCACAGACATGTTGCTCGTATCCTGGCTATTGATCTTCAGGATATAATCCCCTGTTTTGAGTCCGGCTTTGTCGGCCGGCGTATCAGGCAATGGCGCGATGACCTGGAGTTGGTCGTCTTTGATGCCGATTTCGGCGCCGATGCCTTCGAACTTTCCTTGCAGCTGGTCGCTGAATTCCTGCGCCGTTGTCGGTTCGAAATACACCGTATATGGATCGTCCAACGAAGACGCCAATCCGGACATGGCGCCGTAGAACATCTTCTTTTCATCGACCGGTTGCTTGTAATAACTATCCTTTAGACGCTGCCACAAGTCCCAGAATTCCTTGAAATCAACGGTGGAGCTCACGCCGGAAGGCGGACTGGTATTCACGCCAACGATCGAAGCCAAAGTCACGGTCTTGGAACCGTTCTGTCCCAGTGCAGCCAAAGTCTGTGCAGGTTTGGATACCAGGAGACCCAGGGCGAAAGACGCGGCCATAGCCGCAATGATTCCGCTGGCTTTCAATATCCAGCGCAAACGCGTATTTGATTTGAGTTGCATAATTGCGATTTTAGGCTAATAATCTATGCTAGTCAACAAGTCAGGGAGCGCCGGGAACGGCGCGCTCTGCGCATTATGCCAGCACCCTTTCATCGTCGCATCCTGCCGTTCATCTTCGCCATCGTATTCATCGCCGTCACGCCGGTGGTC
>CAIKNB010000046.1 GCA_903828685.1 Candidatus Uhrbacteria bacterium
ACCCGTGACGCCTGTCACGCCCACGGCACCGACTTCGACCACGCCGACCGTGCCAACCACGCCCACGGCACCGACTTCGACCACGCCCTCGACTTCTGCCGTTACGCTTTCCGTATCCGAGACCACGGCGCAACCCGGAGACATCATCGCCCTGACCGCCACGGCGCAGGATCCGTCCGGCATCAATCACATTGATCTGTACTTTGACGGCATGCTGATCAAGACTTGCTATATCAGTTCATGCCGCGGCGAAACCCAAGTTCCAATCTCCAACACCAAATCAACCTACGTATCCGAAGCGCGGGCCACCACCATGACTGCCCAGGTGATGAGCCAGACGGCCAACACGGACATCAAGAGTGATGGTTCGAATTTGATTTCGGTCAAACTAGGTCAAGCGCAAATCATGTCCGGTCAGCGCGGCTCAGCCGTGGTCAACGTGGATCCGAGCATAGCCGTGCTGCGCGTCGATATCTATGTCGACAACTCCATCGTCAAAGCCTGCGCCGATGGCAGCCACCAATGCCAATGGACCGACTTCTTGAACAGCTACACGCTGGGCTCAAGCCATCCGGTGAAATCCATCGTCACCGACACCTTGGGCCGCACCTATACATCGGACATCGTCAGCCTGACCGTCGGCACGACCGACTCCCCGGCCGTGACCATTTCGCCGGCAAAAAGTTTGATTTATGCCGGCGAATATCTGGATGTCACGGTCAGCGCTTCGGATAACGACGGCATCGCTTCCATCGACGTGATGAAAGATGGCGCGGTGCTCAAACATTGCGATGGCGCAGCGCCCTGCACGGCCACCACAGGACCCTGGAGCACGGCTGGCAGCATGCTCATCTTCACGGGCCGCGCATATGACCTCAAGAACACAGTCGGCAGCGCCACTTCCACGGCAGTCAGCGTCGTGGTCCAGCCCTAAACGAACTAATTAAAATAATCCATTCATTAATTTTCAATTTACTCTATGCAGACGAACAAACTTTTCAGCCTCGTCGCCTTGGCCGCCACGCTCGCTTTGGGCTTTGCGCCACTAGCCACGCATGCCGAGACCACTTCGATTTTCGGCCCCGGAGATTTGGTCAAAGGTTCGGGCAGCACGGTCTATTACTTCGCCAGCGACGGCTACCGCTATGTGTTCCCGAATGAGAAGACGTACTTCACCTGGTATAAAGATTTTTCCAGCGTCAAACAAATCACTGACGGCATGCTTTCCACGCTGCCCTTGGCCCGCAACAACGTGACTTATCGCCCGGGCTACAAGATGGTCAAAGTCACAACTGATCCCAAGACTTACGTGGTGGATCAAGGAGGCGTGCTGCGTTATGTGCCTTCGCAGGAGCTAGCCCAGACACTTTACGGCCTCAGCTGGAACAACAAGATCGATGATCTGCCGGATTCGTATTTTGCCAACTATCGCGTCGGTACGCCGCTCGTCACGGCAGCGGATTTCAAACCGGCCGACATCATGACGCAGACCACCACCATTTCGATCGACAAACAGTTGGATACCAACAAAGTAACCGTGACCATCGGCACTGTGGGCAATGGTTTCGTACCGCCGACCATCACGGTCAAATCCGGTTCGACCGTCACCTGGACGAGCAACGACAGCACGGAACACACAATCGCCGGGCCCTGGGGTTCGTCGCAGAGCCTGAACTACCAAGGTACTTATTCCCACACCTTCAATACAGCGGGTTCATTCGACTATAAGGATAGCCAGCATACATCCATGAAGGGCACGATCAACGTGGTGCAATAATAGTGACTGACATTCAGCAATGAAGGGCCGACCATTGGTCGGCCCTTTTGGTGTACAATACCCTCATGCTTACGGATAAACGCATAATAGAGCTGCAAAAAAATGCTAACCAAATCAGGCAAGACATCATCGAGATGCTTTTGACCGCGGGCAGCGGACACTCGGCCGGATCCTTGGGTATGGCCGATGTGTTCACGGCGCTCTATTTCGAGATCGCCAAAATCACGCCTGAGACGCGCAGCGCGGCAAACCGCGACCGCATCGTATTATCCAACGCGCACATCTGTCCGTTGCTTTACGCAGCTTTGGCTAATCGCGGATATTTTCCGCGC
>CAIKNB010000047.1 GCA_903828685.1 Candidatus Uhrbacteria bacterium
CCCGCCGCACCAATGCCTGCGCACTTTCTGCTTCACGCACTGAAACGCCTCGATGGAAATCGGGGCGTTGTATTTTATAGCAAAAAAGACCGCACAGGGTCTTTTTTGATGGTCGGGCTGGTGGGATTCGAACCCACGGCCTCTTGGTCCCAAACCAAGCGCGCTACCAACTGCGCCACAGCCCGTAATTTGTCCGAACTATAAATTAATCGGCGTTTTCTGTCGAGGCGGCGTCTTGCCAGACGGCCAATAAACATTTAACATGCCCACACATCCAAAGACAGGCGGGTATCGTATAGTGGTTATTATGCGACCCTTCCAAGGTTGAGAGGCGGGTTCGATTCCCGCTACCCGCTCCAAAGAAATTGCCCTGACATCGCGTCGGGGCAATTTTTTTGAAAGAGAAGTTTGCAGGAATCGAACCCAGGGAAGGGTGAAACCGTGAGGTTTCACTTGCTGAGGAAAGCAGGCTGACTATCTGAATCATCCGAAACCGTTGTTGCAGAGGGTGATGCTTCGGGATTTGCCGTTGGGACTATCGAGGCGTCGTCAACGCTTGGCAAAGTTAGGGCTGTATCCGCACCTGCGTCAAACGTCGAAACAGACTCTTGAGATGGGCTTGTGTCAGACGCCGAAACCGAATCTGGGGCTGCCGTCACCAGGCTGTCGGACGGAGAGGCAACATAACTCTCAGCGGCATAGGCACTGGGAACGTATGAAAATACAAGCACGAAAAGCGACAATATTGCTGTTGTTTTTCGCAATCTGACCCAGAGTTGCGTATGCATGCGCATATATAAATGTTAAGAACGGGACAAGTATAGCACAACCAATAAGATCTTTCGCCAATCAAATCCCGTAATCGAAAACCCGGGCCTTTGCGGGTCCGGGCTTTCTTTGGTCACTGACGCATTCCGGTAGCCCAGAACGCGTACGTGATGGTGCCGAGGGCCAGGATTGAACTGGCGACGCAAGGATTTTCAGTCCTTCGCTCTACCACTGAGCTACCTCGGCATAAATTGTAGAACTAATCCGCGAAGTGGTACCACTGCCTGCCCCGGTGGAAACCGAGGAGCTTCCTCGGCAAAATAATTTTTACATTATTTCTCTTCCTTTTCTCTGGCGAACCTCTTAAAGAACCCCTTCCCCTCTTTGGCTTCAGATCCCATCAACCGATAATCCAACGGTCCAAAGATGGCAAGCAAAATCAAAGTGATGACCGCGACCGCCAATGCCGCGGTGAAGAATCCCAGACCGCAGGCTACTCCGATGCCAGCCACAACCCACATGGTCGCTGCGGTGGTCAGGCCGTGCACCGAGCCAGACGCCTGCATGATGGCTCCGGCACCAATAAAACCAATGCCCTGAACCACGATCGAAGCCATGCGCGAAGGGTCGGTCATAGTTGGAGCAAGCGTCCAAATATAGACGCCAGTCAAAGCCATGACAGCCGAGCCCAAACCGATTAATGCATTGGTCCTAACCCCGGCCGGCTTTTGGTGGATTTCACGCTCGATACCGATCATGCCGCTCAACACCGTAGCCACGACAAGGCGCAGGAGGATGGTTTGAAAAGAGAGTTCCATAGGAACGGCGGAATCATAACTTTTCGGGCAAAAAATGGCAAGGCCCATGTCCCCACAAAACCTCTTGCCAAGCCAGGTGATTCCGTATATATTACCGGCACATTTAAAGACAAGGGCGTGTAGCTCAGGTGGTTAGAGCGTCACACTGATAATGTGAAGGTCCCAGTTTCGAGTCCTGGCACGCCCACCATGGAGAAACGGCTTACAGAGTCGTTTTTTCTTTTTCCGAAAATGAAAGCCGTTCCGGTGTACACCGGAACGGCTGAAGATCAGAGAATTTCCTGCAAAGCCAGGATTGCTTGCTTGAGCGAAGCTTGAGCCCAAGCCAGCGGTGTGTTCACGCCTGGTAACAGGCGATCGACATATTCCTCGCTGGAACCCACGGCTTTGCCGGCCACGCGCACCCACTCCCACGCCTCGGGCACGGACCAGTGCGGACACGGCTGGCCGTTGGATTTGACGCCGCCTGGTCCGGTGATGCGCCCGAGCGCCCGATACAGATTCAGGATGGCGTGATTCTGGGCCAAGCCCTCCATGTGATCGAAAGCTCTCATGTTCGCACTGGCAGAAGCCTTTCGCGCATGGCGCACACGTGCGACTTGGCGGCTCCAGGCACGCGACAAGTCCGAGACCATGAACCACTCTGCTTCGCGGTTAGGGATGGCGAGCTTGCAGCGTGCGCGGAACACTTCCGGATCGCTGGCGTCCTTGGAGCCAAACTCCTGTACAAGCCGCGTGCGCGGCGGGTTGAGGCGACCAGTCTCATCCAAGGCCAGCCAATAGTTGCAAGCCAGGTACGAGTCGGGCAAACGCTCAGCGTCGCCGGGTTCGAGGCGGAATGGCGTGTAGCGGATCATGCCCTGCTGACGCACCAAGCTGCTCTCCAGGCTCATGAGCAATTCATGGAAGCGCCGTGCGTCCTTTAGCGAATCCTCATCCAAGATGAGATCCGCGGATTGCGCTACGAAGACCAGGGCCGCGTCTCGTTCGCGGCGCTCTGGCGCTTCGGCCAGATACGTCTCACGCACGCGCTTCAGACCCTTGGCTACAAGTAAACTCAAAGCGTCTGCTTCATCCAAGCGCCTGTCGTATCCGGGATAGAGCTCGTTGACCACGCGCATGAGATCGCGCCAGACATCAGGGCGACCAAAGCGCAAGGATATGAGCTCCCAAAACGCAGCACGGCCGGCTTCGGTATCCCAGGTCAAACCGCCAGGGAATGGGATCTCTTCCCAACACCCGGCAGACGGCGCCTTGGTGTAACCAATGGCGTCCAGATACAGCGCCAGATTGGCCATGGCGTGAAGCTGCTCGCTGGTCGGCTGATTGCCTTTGAGCACGTGCTCGATGAATGCGCGCAGGGCCAAGGCATGCGACTCGAGCCGCGCATTGTTGAACCACTCGGCATCGCGGACCAACTCGTTGCCCTGAACTTGGAAGATGTGCGCCACGCCGTTCTTGCGGTCAGCCTGGTAATACCCGGGCTTCTCGATGCAGTCGCGGAACGCTTTCAGTTCCGTAGGCGTGTTATAGAAACGCGCCAGCGTCTGAAGCACTTTGGCGCGCGATTCCTTGGAGAGCAGATCCAGTGTGCGCACGCTATCCGTGATCCAGCGGTTCGCATGCATGTTCGGGTTTTCGGCAGCCGCGCAGGTCTGGACCAAACCCGTGTCCGAATCCTCTTTGATCTCGAACACACTGCGGATGTCGCACCATTCAAAAATGGCTTGAAGCTGATTCTTGTCAGGGTTTGCCGTCATGTATCCGACGAGTTCGGGCACATTGACGCGCACCGGAATGCCGAAGAAATCGATTATGCAGTTCGGGGCTGCATTCCAACCCAAGACCACGCGCAACGAACCCCAGGTCCGTTCGGATGCCAAATCGGCCACGCCGAGATTGGTGTTATATGTCTTGTCTCCGAAGATCCATGCATCGGTTCGGCTGGCAGGTTGTAAAAGGTGCTGACCGAGCATCTCAAGCTCAGTGCAGGCCGGAATCTTCAACAAATACACAACTGGTTCCATGATTCCTCCGTGCCGCGGGTTTGCTGCGCCCGTGCGCTGGCATCCTACACCAAAACCCGTTTCCGTCCAGACCCTTTGCCTAAAAGAGAAAAATGGGGCGAACATTCGGTCCGCCCCAACTTCAGACAAATTATTGTTTCTCTTCGCTTCGGTTCACGGTGATGAATGTGCCCTTCTTGCCTTCTTCGGCGTTGGGCCAGACCGACAAAGTCATCTTGACGCTGCCTTTGGAATATTGGCGGAACTCCACGCTGTTGACCGTGGTGTTCTGATCCTCGCTCCAACCATCGGCTTTGAATTTGCCCTCGTACCATTTGACCACGTCCGCCGTGGCCGCATCGGTCGTCAAAGTGATATTAGCCGTGTTGTCTTGCTTGTTCACCAGCACCGAGGTGGGCTTGGCGCCAGCATATAACGGGACGTCGGTCGGAAAATCGGATGGCAATTGCGCGTTCTCGCCGATGGTCATCTCGGCACCCGACTTGTTGTCCTTATAGGTATATTGCCCGCCTTCGGAATTGACAGTGACTTTTCCGCCGCTGGCTTTGCTCAACAAGCTGCCGGCTAATTTATCGGCTGCGGCTTGCTGCGCGGATTGCATGGGATTGCAGCCTGCGCCTAAGAGCGCGAGGGCCGCTGCGGCCATGGCCACGGAAAGCGTAAAACGTATTTTCATATCAAAGGATAAAAAATATTAAAACATTTCTTTGAATAAATTGTGTTCGATATCGACGCCGCTCTTCTTGAGCATGTCAGCCATGTCTTGCACGAACTCACGCGAACCGCAGACCAAAAAAGTTGCGTTCGCTGGCTCCGACACATGCTTTTGAAAGAGCTGCGCTCCGATGCGTCCAGTCTCGCCTGTCCAGTCTTGCGGCGCATAACCGGTCAGTGAACACACGGGTTTGAATTCCGGATGGTAGGCGCCTAGCCGCATAAGCTCGTCATAGTATGCCATGCTCTCCAGCGTTTTGCAGGAGTAGAACAGCGTGACTTGGCAAGCCGGTTGCGCATCCAACGCCGCGCGAATCATGCTGCGGAACGGCGCGATGCCGATGCCTCCAGCCAACATCACGAGATGCGAGGCTTGCTTGGGCAAAATGAATTTTCCGAATGGCCCTTGGACTTTGACCGCGTCTCCGGCTTTGAGCTGCTGTGCGCGCTGCGTAAATTCGCCGCGGATCTTGATGGCCAGTTTGATCGTCTCGCTTGAGTCTGCTGGCGCGCTGCTGATGGAATAGGCGGATTTGGCCCACACGCTGCCGTCAGCATTCAACAGATGCAGCATCACGAATTGCCCGGGCGTGAAAGCGAAGAGCGGCACCTGGTCAGCTGGCGCGAGAGCGAGCTCAAAAATGCCGTCAGCCAGCTTGAAGCTGTTGACTACGCGAAAGTCCCGCATGCTTGGCGTTTCCATGTTCAGACTTTAATTTCCGTACCGTCATCCTCGTACAGGCGTAAGGCTTGCACCGGACAGGCACGCGCCGCTTCCAGGATGATGTCGCGTGCGTCCATGGTCTCCGTAGCTGGAGATTTAACCATGCCGTCCGCGGATTTTTCCTCGGGTCCCAACTCCTCGTTCAGGATGTAACATTTGCCGTCCGGATTGAGCTTAAAAGTCTTAGCCGCGATCATGACGCAAGAGCCGTCCCCGATGCACAGATTCTGGTCTACTTGTATTTTCATATTTCGCCGATACGATAGCCGAGGATAGCAAGTTGCGCAAATGAAAGAGCCCCGTACGCGTGATTGCGTCGGGGCTCTACGAGGCGGTGGCTGATCGCTCACGTTGTGCGGATCAGCCTCAGCGGCAAGCTTGTCGGGATGGTCAGATGGCCGAAGCGCTCGCGGTACTCGCGGCACAGCTTTGAGTATTCGCGCTCGGCAACGACGTTTCGCGGAAACGGCATGATGCGCGAGCGATTGAGCGCGCCCAGGATGCGCCTGAGCAAGCTGTCGCGCGGATCTTCCGTTTCCGAACATCCCAACTTTTGTTCCCTGGCCAAGTTATCTCCTCGTCTCATACAGTCTCCTTTTTTCCCGGGTGGACGGACGGAAATGCTTGGAACGAACGATTCATTAAACCATAAAAACCCCTCTTTGTCAAGGAATTAGCCTTAGCGTCAAAAAACATTAAGCAAAATAAACTCCCAGGACTTCATCCCTCCGCAACGCGTTCACATTCTTTTTTACCTGCGTCCAAAATTTAGGATGATGGATGACGCGCACGTAGCGAAACCATTCTCTATATAATCGCGGTGGCTGCTGATGATGCGCCAGTTCATGGCAAATGACGCGCAAGATGGCGTCGAGCTTGCGCGCTTTCATGGTGCGCGGCGTGTAAAGATCAACGGTGATGAGTTTTTCTCCGAGCTTGGTGTAGCCCAAAGCATAGGAACGAAGCTTGCCCACTCCCCTGACGCGCCGACGCAGTGCGCGCATCTCAAAACCTGGCATGTCCAAAACAAGACACGCGCGCTTGAACAAGTGCTCGGCCAATGCCTCATGCCGCGGGTCCAATATGTCAGACATGGCGTTTAGGATAACACAAAACCCGCAGATGCGGGTTTGTGGTTTTTTATCGTAGGGGCGAGGTTACCTCGCCCCTACATCAAATGAATTCCTACATCATCAACGCTACGAGAAGCAACGCCACGATGTTCAAGATTTTGATCATGGGGTTGATGGCCGGACCGGCTGTATCCTTGTATGGATCGCCGACCGTATCGCCCGTGACCGCGGCTTGATGCGCAAAAGATTTCTTGCCGCCGTAATGGCCGGACTCGATGTATTTCTTGGCGTTGTCCCATGCGCCGCCGCCCGAAGTCATGGAGATGGCCACGAAGAGCCCGGTGACGATGGAACCCATGAGCACGCCGCCCAAGGCGACCGGGCCCAGGATCCAAGCCACAAAAATCGGAACAATCACAGGCAGAAGTGCGGGCAGGATCATCTGGCGGATAGCTGCTTTAGTCACGATGTCCACGCAAGCGCCGTATTCAGGCTTGGCTGTGCCTTCCATGATGCCCTTGATCTCGCGGAACTGGCGGCGCACTTCCTCGACCACGGCGCCGGCAGTCTTGCCCACGGCTTCCATGGCGAACGCGCCGAACAGATACGGCAGCAAGCCGCCGATGAACAAACCGGCGATGAGTTTAGGATCTTCGAGCGTGAAAGACAGTTTGATTCCCTTGTCCGCAAATTCCTGGGTGTATGAGGCGAAGAGCACGAGCGCAGCCAAGCCGGCTGATGCGATGGCATAACCCTTGGTCACGGCTTTGGTGGTGTTGCCGACCGCATCGAGCGGATCCGTGATGTCGCGCACGCTTTCCGGCAATTCCGACATCTCGGCGATGCCGCCCGCGTTATCCGTGATAGGACCATAGGCGTCAATGGCCACGATAATGCCAGCCAACGACAACATGCTCATGGCCGCGACCGCGATGCCGAATAAGCCGCCCCAGTGGAAGGCTAAAAGCATCGAGGCCACGATGCACAGCACAGGCAGAGCCGTGGCTTTCATGCTCATGGCCAAGCCCGCAATCACGTTGGTGCCGTGTCCGGTCTGTGACGCCTTGGCGATATTCTGCACCGGCTTATGTTTAGTGGAAGTGTAGTACTCGGTAATCCAAACCATGAGGCCCGTAAGGATCAAACCCACGAGCGAGGCCTTGTAGACCGTACCGGCGCTGATGGCGCCGCCTGCCGGAAAAAACTTGTTGGCCACGAACCAGAACGCTATAGCCGCCAGGATGCCGGTGGCGATCAAACCTCTGTACAACGCGCCCATGATGTTATTGCCTTTCAAGCGGATGAACAGCGTGCCCACGATGGAACACAAGATGGCCATGCCGCCGATGACCAGCGGAAACATGATGACGTTAGTGTTGCCCGGATACATGAGACCGCCCAAGAGCATGGTGGCCACGGCTGTGACCGCATAAGTCTCGAACAAGTCTGCTGCCATGCCAGCGCAATCGCCCACGTTGTCGCCCACGTTGTCCGCGATGACAGCCGGGTTACGCGGGTCGTCTTCCGGAATTCCGGCTTCGACTTTGCCGACCAGATCAGCACCCACGTCAGCGGCTTTGGTGAAGATGCCGCCGCCCAAGCGCGCGAAGACCGAGATGAGCGAGCCGCCGAAGCCCAAGCCGATAAGAGCTTTGAGATCACCCGTCAGATAATAGAAACCCGCAACGCCCAGAAGGCCCAGCGACACCACGAACAAACCCGTGACTGTGCCACCTTTGACCGCGACGTTGAGCGCTTGCTTCATGCCCTTTTCTGCGGCGCGCGTGGTGCGCACATTGGCACGCACGGACACGAACATGCCCACGTAACCGGCCAAAGCCGAGAGACATGCGCCGACCAAAAAGCCAAGCGCCGTGTTGCGGCCCAAGAGCCACCAGAGAATCAAGAAAATGACCACGCCGATGTAGCCGATGGTCTTGTACTGGCGGTTAAGATACGCCATGGCGCCTTCCTGGATGGCTTTAGAAATCTCCACCATCTTGCCCTCGCCTGCTGGCTGGCGCAGGATCCATCTGACTAAATAAAGGCCCCAAAGCAAGCCGATAACGGCAGCGATGAGCGCGAACTGTATTGCTGTATTCATAATGGTTTGCGGTTTAATGCGCGGCTATTATGCGCAAATATGCACAAAAAGGTCAACCATCAAAAAAGACCCGCCCCGGGTCTTGGTTGATTTGCGTTAGGCTAAATCCTTTGCCTTGGAGGCGATCTCGGCGCGCTTTTCCGGCGTCTGCAGCTCCTTGGGATTCTCATGGTGCATGCTGACTTTGTGTTTGATGCAGGCATCTATGGCTTCATCCAGATTGCGTCCCTTCATGATGGCGTTGCAATCGTAGCCGAAATCCCGGCAGGCAATGACTTTCATATGGCAGAATTGTGCCAGAAATGGCTGTTTTTGGCAAGTATTAATCCGACACACCAAAGTTAATGTTATTACTCAACTTGAACGTATTACCGTGCGATAGTAAACCTTTGTACGAAGCAACCGCTTCTTTTGTCGCCCCGTTGCCAATTGCCTTCAACATTCTCCGCTTGGTCGTCGTTCTTAAAACCCTGTGATCCGGAAAATGTACCCAGCCTAAAAAATCTACTCCTGACGCAAATGTACGAAGTTCGACTTTATCAGGATGAAGCTGAAGGCGAAGTTCACTCGACAAGAAATCCTGTAACAGAACTAGAACGTCTTCGAGATATTCACGGTCACGGGAAAATATCACGAAATCGTCGGCGTATCGGATGTAATGCTTCACGTGCAAACGGTGCTTTATAAACTGGTCAAAAACATTCAGAAATACATTCGCCAGAAGTTGCGAGGTGAGATTGCCAAGCGGCAGTCCGATTCCTTCGATGCCCGAAGAGAAGCTGCGCACGATATTTTCAAGGAGCCAAACGATGCGTTTATCGGCGATGTATTCATCGACAATCCCCAACAGAACATCGTGTTCGACGGACGCGAAGAACTTCCGCACATCGCACTTCAGTACCCAAGCTACCTTCCGATGGTTTTGCGACGACTCGCACGCAAATTGGGTAAACCGATCCAGCGCCCGATGCGTGCCCTTGCCCAGCCTGCAAGAAAACGAATCAGTGATGAAGACGCAGTCGAACGACTGATAGAGCTTTCGATAAATCGCACGGTGAACGATCCTGTCCGCAACGGTTGCTTTATGGATATTCCTTTTCTTTGGGTCAAGAATGACAAACGCTTCATAGGGAGAATGACTATAAGCCATTGTTTTCAGACGTTCATGTAACAAAAATAAGTTAGGTATGAGATGGAACTCGAACTCCTGAACATCCGCACGCGACCGCTTTCCCTGCACGAATTCCTGCCATGCTTCAAGCAGGTTTTCCATGGAAATGATATCCTCATAACTATGTCCGAAAACAATTTTTCCCATAATCTTTCCGGGATGATACCCCCCCCAACGCTATTTCCCCTGCTTCAAAAACTTAAAGGTGCCTATTTGGTTTGGTTTGAGTATTATCCGACAATCCCCAAAATCCATCGTTTCACGCTCGGTCAAAGAATCGACGGTATTCTCGTTGAAATGATTGAGATGACGAGCGTAGCCGGCTTTACCCCTCGGCAAGAAAAAATACCGTATGTCAGGACGGCTATCCGTAAATTAGACACCGCAAGAGTCCTACTCCTTGTGCTTTGGGAAACAAAGTCGCTGGATAATAAACGGTACATCGCCTTATCGGAGAAACTCGAAGAAATCGGCAAGATGCTCGGGGGATGGCATGGGCAGCTCGTCAAACAAAGCTCCCCCGAAACTGCTTCGAGGGAGCCATGAAGACGCTGGCGAGGATCGCGGCCGGGTTCTGGTCATCGAACTTGTTGTCGAGCCAGTTGTAGTTCCAGTTCCACTTGCCGTCGTTCCAGTAGAGGTAACGAACGTAGCGGTTGCCGTTCGGATCGCGATCTCACGTGAAGACGCCGCCCAGGACACCACCCTTCGAATACTCTCGGGGCTGAATCGCATTCGCGATCTATAATCGCTTAGCGTCTCACGCCAAGTTTCTTCATGATTAGATCCGGAATCAGCCGCGCCAATTTGAGCCGTAACCCAAATTGTTCTGAACCGAAGCGAATCGGGCTTGGCAGCAAAAAGCCGTAACCTTCTGCATATTCGCCTTGCCTAAAAGGTATTTTAGCAGAAAAGAAAACGAGGCCTGCAGTGATGCGAGGCCTCGTGAACGAGACGAAAGGACTAAGGGCTAAGGATTTAAGGACAAAGGACTGCCCAAAGTTCCAAAGCCCAAGCGCTCAACTTGCGAGGATCGCGGCCGGGTCCTGGCCAGCGAACCCGCTGTCGAGCCAGCGGTAGCACCAGCTCCACTCGCCGTCGCACCAGTAGAGGCAACGAACGCAGCGGTCGCCGTCCGGATCGCGATACACCGTTCCCCAAAAGAAAATGTATCGCGTGCGGCCCTGCTCGTCGGTCTTCCACGATTCCGGAATGAGATAGGTGTTGGCGAGCAGGTGGTCGAGAACGTTGGCCTTGAGAAGAGATCTGCCGGCCAGCTTCTCCTTGAGCTTGTTGCCGATGATCGTCTTGTTATCCTTCTGGCCCTCGTCGAGGTGAAAGAGGATCTTGGCCGGATCGAACTCGACCTGGCCGCCGATTGCGCCCGGGAGCTGATCCTCGGGCTTGATCATCCAACCCTCGGGGATGAATGGCGTCGCGTCGCAATCGATGAGGCGGTGCGGACCGGCAGGGATGGCATCGAAGCTGCCTTCGATCATGTCCTGCATGGCACGCAGCACGCGGTCGGCCGGAACCACTCCTTTGAAAAAGCGCTGGTACAGTTCGTGTTCGCGTTGGGTATAGGTCGCCAATTGCTCGTCGGTAACAACACGTGTCGTCATGACAAGCCTCCTCTCGTGAAGCCGCTGGCGTTGCCGACTCGAGGAAAATCCTCGTTTGTCGGCTCAACCTTGGTTTGAAAGCGGCGGTCTGATGGCATGGGCGACGCTGGCGTCGCCCCTACAACGAATACATCAAAACGCCGATTTCAAACATCTATATTTCAATGTTCGATTGGTTAAATTAGCATATTTTGACGGTTTTGTCAAGTGTTCGACTCTGTTTGTTAAAAGCTGTAAGCTGAAAGCATGCGATTCTCGGTAGGTATCGACGAAGCCGGGCGCGGGTGCGTAATCGGCCCCATGGTCGTAGCTTGCGTGGCGGCTGATGAGGCTGACCGGCGCTGGTTTTGGGCAAATCACGTCAGGGACTCGAAGATCGTGCCGCCGCAGGAACGCGACAAACTCTCCAAGCTGATCAAAGAAAGATGCTGGTTCCAACTCAAGATTGCGCATGCGCCGCAGATCGATGAAGCGGTGCGCGACCGTGCGCGGACCTTGAACGGCTTGGAGCTCGAAAGTATGTCCGACTTGCTGCGCGATTTCATGGAAGAATTCGCGGAGCACGAAGCCGTGGCGATGGTGGATGCTCCAAGTATCAGC
>CAIKNB010000048.1 GCA_903828685.1 Candidatus Uhrbacteria bacterium
CTTTGCAGTGCATCCATGACGGCAAGCTTTTATCCGACAACAACCGCTATACCATCGCCGGCATGGACCACTCATTGGTGGCGCCGGATTTCATGCTCGAGGCTTTTGCTGACATCCCGGGAGCCGTGGAGAACACGCGGCGCATCGCTGACCGCTGCAACGTCAAGCTCGAGCTGGGCAAGAATCATCTGCCCGTGTTCCAGGTGCCGGAAGGCGAAACGCCGGATACGCAGTTGCGCAAACTCTGCGAAGCCGGATTGCAGGACCGCTATCCGCACGGAGCATCGCCCGAAGCCAAGGAACGTCTCGAGTTCGAGCTCGCCACCATCGAGCGCATGGGTTTCGCCTCGTACTTCCTCATCGTGCATGATTACGTGAGCTGGGCCAAGGAACATGGCGTGATCGTAGGACCGGGACGCGGTTCGGCTGCCGGTTCAATCGCCTCGTACGCGCTTAAGATTACCAACTTGGATCCTCTGCGTTACGGCTTGCTGTTTGAGCGTTTCCTGAATCCGGATCGCATCTCTATGCCGGATATCGACATGGATTTTGACGACGTCAAACGCAAGGACGTGATCGAATACGTGACGCAAAAATACGGAGGCGACCGCGTGGCTGGCATCATCACTTTCGGTACCATGGCGGCGCGCGCGGCCGTGCGCGACGTGGGCCGCGTACTGGGTCTGACTTTCCAGGAAGTCGACCAAGTGGCCAAAGTAATTCCTCCTCCGGTGCAGGGCCGCCACATACCGTTGGAAAAATCCGTGCAGGAGGTGCCGGAACTCAAGGCCTTGTATGAAGGCGATCAGCGCGTGCATCAGCTCATCAATCTGGCCATCAAGCTCGAAGGCACGGCGCGCCACGCCTCGCAGCACGCTTGCGGCATCGTGATTGCGCCGTCGCCGCTCGTGGGATTCGCACCGCTGCAGAAGGCCCAAGGCGGTGACGTGGAGCAAGTCATTCAATATTCCCTGCATCCGGTCGAAGTCGTGGGTCTGCTCAAGATGGACTTTCTAGGGCTCTCTAACCTGACCATCATTCGCGACTGCTTGGAGATCATGGAAGCCGTTCACGGGGTGAGCGTCAACATCGACGAGATTCCTTTGGACAACCCCGAGACGTACGAACTGTTGGGCAAAGGCGAAACCACGGGCGTATTCCAGCTTGAATCCGACGGCATGAAGCGCTACATCAAGGAACTCAAGCCGAGCGTCATTGAAGACATCATTGCCATGGTGGCGCTGTATCGCCCCGGCCCCATGCAGTTCATCGATTCGTTCATCGCGCGCAAACACGGTCGGGAGAAAATCAGCTATGCCCATCCTTTGTTGGAGAACGCCCTAAAGAACACTTATGGTATTCCGGTCTACCAGGAGCAGGTCATGCAAGTCTCCAAGGACATGGCCGGCTTCACGGGCGGCGAAGCCGATACTCTGCGCAAAGCCATGGGCAAGAAGATCGCCAAGCTCATGGCCGAGATGAAAGCTAAGTTTATCCTGGGTTCGGTCAAGAACAGCGTGCCGCGCGAAATCGCCGAGGAGATCTTCCAGCAGTTCGAGGAATTCGCGGCCTACGGTTTCAATAAATCCCACGCTGCATGTTACGCGCTCATCGCATACCAGACGGCGTACCTCAAAGCGCACTGGCCAGAATGCTTCATGGCCGCGCTCATGAATTCCGATGCGCAGAACCTGGATCGCATCACCATTGAGGTCGAAGAATGTTCGCGCATGGGCATGGTCGTGCTGCCGCCGGATGCGAACGAATCTTTCGCCGGTTTTTCCGTGGTCAAATCCTCGGTCAAGCAGCAAGCGGCTGAAGCTTCCTCGGTCAAGCACGCCAAACCCACGCTGCGTTTCGGCCTCGTGGCCATCAAAGGCTTGGGTCAGGATGTGGTTGATCTGATAATCGCCGAACGCAAGCAGGGCGGAGCTTACCGCGACTTGACCGACTTCTTGACGCGCGTGCCAGGCAAAGCCGTCAACCGTAAATCCCTTGAGTCGCTTATCCGCTCCGGCGCCATGGATCGCTTTGGTGAGCGCAACCAGCTGCTCTACAACATCGAGGCGTTATTGGAATACCGGCGTAATCAAGAAAGGGAATCGTCTTCGGGTCAGGTCAACCTCTTCGTCCTCGGACCTTCGCCCGTGTCTGAGCTGCATCTCAAATCCGCACCGCCGGCCAAGCAACATGACCTGCTCATGTGGGAAAAGGAACTCTTGGGCCTGTACTTGTCGGGGCATCCGTTCCGCGAATATGCAGCCAAGCTGCAAAATGTGCTGGTGCCTATCAGCGAATTGGGAAAGCATCTAAAATCCAAGAACGTGCGCATCGGCGGCGTGGTGACACAGGCCAAGAAGATCCGCACCAAGAACAACGAAAACATGGTTTTCGCCATGCTTGAGGACATGACCGGCAAGTGCGAAGCCATCGCTTTCCCGCGCGTGCTGCAGGATACGTTGAATTGTTGGGATGTGGATAAGGTTTTGGTCGTGTCAGGCAAGCCGCAAGACAAGGATGGCCAGCTTAAAGTGTTGGTGGATACGGCTTACGAAGTGACACCGGAAAACGTAGATGAAATTTGCAATAACGGCATCGCGCATCGCGCAGCGGAAGAAGCGATTGATGCGCCAGGCACGCAGAACACGGAACGCGGGATGTCTGATGAAGGCCGTGTCCCATCTGGCGAAGCGTCCGCGCCGCAATCGGTCACCTTCCATATGCGCGCCACCATGCCGCAATCGGTGTTGCTCAAGCTGCGCCGCGTTTGCGACGAGCGGCGCGGTTCTTATCCCGTGTTTTTCCTCATTGACGATGTGGATGGCCAGCGCCGCATCAAATCCTCGGCCAAGATTTCGTGGAGCGAAGATATCGTCAAGGAAATCGAAGGCATCCTGGGCCCGGGAACCGTGAAGATAGGGTAGATGCCCGGTGTCTCGTGTGCTATACTCGGGTCATCTTTATGCCGCTCCGCTCTTCCCACCATTCATCGCCGCGCGAAGCTTTTCCGCGCGCCCAGTCATCCAACCTGTACCGCAATATAGGTTTTACGTTTTTGGCTTTGACCGTACTGGTGGTCATCGTGGCCCTGTGGATTTCGTCTGTCCATGCCCGCGTCGTGGTGAAAGTCAGGCATGAGACCACGCAGCTCCAGACCACGGTTGAGGTGGCTAAAAGTCCGGTGCAAGGCCAGTTGCAAGGGCGCGTAGTGACCGGCACGTTCGAGAAGATTCAGGAATTCGGCGTCAACGATTCTTCCAGCACCTTGCCCGAGGATTTGCCGGTCGCCGGCACGGTCAAGATCGTGAACAACTATTCCAAAGCGCAGGCTTTGATCAAAACCACGCGGTTGCTTACCACGGATGGACGGCTATATCGCATCGACAAGACTGTAGTGGTTCCCTCCAAACAGAGCGTCAACGTAGCGGCGCATTCGGATAAGAGCGGCAGCGCTTATGTCCTGGCCGCAGGCACGCGCCTGGTTATCCCTGGTCTGTGGGCTGAAATGCAAAAGTATATATATGCCGAAGCGGTCAGTGGTTTCAGCGGCGGCACGCAAATCTCCAAGATCGTGACCGATATGGATGTGAATTCCGCGCAGAAGACCTTGCAGGATGCGGTGTTGGAGCAGGCCAAAAAGACGCTGCGCGCCGAAGCTGGCGTAGGGGATGACTGGAATGCCGTGTTCACCACCAAGACCGTGGATCAGAAGAGCAATGCTGCGACGGGCCAGAAGTCCGACGAGTTCCTGGCTTCGGTCAAGCTGGATGTGACCGCGGTATTTTATCCGTCCAAAGACATGGATGTCCTAGTGCAACAGAAACTTAAAGAGCGCCTGCCCGACGGCCGCGAACTTACGGACTACAATCCCTCGCTCGTGACTTACCATATCGAACAGACTGATGTGCCCAACGAAACGGCGCGCATTTCCATCTCGGCCCAAGCCGGTTCCAGGCTTACGACCAACAGCCCAGGGTTGTCCAAGGATGCAGTGGCCGGACTCTCGCTGTCTGACGCCAAGGCCAAGCTTGAATCTTTGGATGGCGTGGATTCGGTGGATATCCAAATCCGTCCCTCATGGATCGGCAAGCTGCCCACCATGCAGAACCATATCGATCTGCTGGTGCAATAGGGCTAGTGTACATTGACGCAGTTTGGCTTTGAGCGTAATCTTGTTTTACCGGACTCACCAACCGGTTTCAGACAATCTAAAAAAAGTGTCCCGGTGTACACCGGGAAAGTTGGGTGGAACCACCCCGGTGTCACACCGGGGTCCCGACAGTTTCATTCCGTTAGCGGGATGGAATAGTCGGGCATTTTTTATCCATAAAATATATTGTACGGGCACGGCGCGTCGTGCCCCTTCCAATATGCAATATCCAATCGAAACACGCCGCCATAGCGCGGCACACGTCATGGCAGCCGCGGTCAAACGCCTGTTCCCGCAGGCCAAGTTCGGCGTCGGACCGGCCATCGATAACGGTTTTTATTACGACATCGACATCGGACGACCGCTTACGCCCGAAGATCTCAAGGCTATCGACAAGGAAATGTGGAAAGTCGTGAACCAGAAAGCGGAATTTATCCGCGAAGAAATGAGCATCGAAGATGGCATCAAATTATTCGAATCGCTCGGCCAGACTTACAAGGTCGAGCTGCTCAACGATCTCAAGACCAAAGGCACGACCAAAGTCGATGCCGAAGAGTTGGGAGATGTGGAGCCTGGAGCGACCAAAATCTCGACTTACCGTACCGGCAATTTCGTGGATTTGTGCCGCGGTCCTCATGTGGCCGAGGCTAAGGACATCGGAGCCTGGAAAATATACCGTATGGCAGCCGTGTATTGGCGCGGCAAAGAGACGAATCCGCAGCTGCAGCGCGTTTACGGCTTGTGCTTTGCCACGGCCGAAGAGCTGGAGGCTTACGAGAAGATGCTGGAAGAAGCCAAAAAGCGCGATCACAAGATCCTGGGCCCGGCGCTCGACCTCTTCACGTTTTCCGAACTGGTTGGCTCGGGCTTGCCGCTGTGGACTCCGAAGGGCACGATCATGCGCAATCTGCTCGATGAGTTCGTTTGGTCGCTGCGTTCCATGCGCGGCTATGAAAAAGTCGATATCCCGCACATCACCAAAAAGGAATTGTACGAAGTCAGCGGTCATTGGGACAAATACCAGAACGACCTGTTCAAGATAAAGACGCGCGAAGGGCACGAGTTTGCCATGAAGCCCATGAATTGCCCGCACCACACCCAGATCTACGCCCGCAAGCTTTGGAGCTACCGCGAACTGCCACAACGCTATGCCAACACGACCATGTGCTATCGCGACGAGCAGACGGGCGAACTTTCCGGCTTGTCGCGGGTACGCGCTTTTGCGCAAGATGATGCGCACGTGTTTTGCCGCATGTCCCAGTCAAAAGAGGAGTTCCTGAAGATTTGGGACATCGTCCACGAGTTTTACGCGGTGTTCGGTTTCAAGCTCCAGGTAAGGTTGAGTCGGCATGATGCTGCGGCGCCCCAAAAATATCTCGGCGATCCGGACAAATGGGAAAAAGCCGAGAGTATGCTGCGCGAAATCATCGCGGAAAAGAAAGTCGAAGCCTTGGACGGCATGGGCGAGGCTGCTTTCTACGGCCCTAAACTTGATTTCATGGCCAAGGATTCGCTGGGCCGTGAATGGCAGGTGGCGACCATCCAGCTGGATATGAACATGCCGGAGCGTTTCGGCTTGACCTGCGTGAACGAAAAAGGCGACCAGGAAACCATCGTCATGATCCACGCTGCAATCATGGGTTCGATTGAGCGTTTCTTGTCGATCGCCATCGAACATTATGCCGGCGCTTTCCCGCTGTGGCTCGCGCCCGTGCAGGTCGCGATCCTGCCCGTGGCTGATCGACATAATGATTTCGCCCAAGCTCTGGCCGAAGAATTCAAAGCGCAGGGCATCCGCATCGAAGTCGATGACAGCACTGAGTCGGTGGGCAAAAAAATCCGCCACGCGGAAATGCAAAAAATCCCGGTCGCGCTCGTGGTCGGTGATAAAGAGATGGAAAGCAGCGATTTGACTGTGCGGCGCAGAGGGGAGAAAGATCAGCGCTTGCAACCCAAAACCGAACTGCTCGCCGAACTCAAACAGGCGATTGCGCAGAGAACGAGCTGAAATCATGAGAACAAAACCCCACGGTGAGCACCGGGGGGTTTTTATGTTTGATTGTAGTCTGCTAAATACCGCCTCCGCGACGCATTTCTTCTTGTCGCGCCACGCCTTTGATGTTTCGTCCGACGGCTTTACCAAAGGTCTTGCCCCGTTCGGCCATGATGCTTTGTACCATGGCGTTGTTCTGTACTCCAAGCGCCTTGTTCATTTTGTTTACGCGGTTCAGGAACTCTTTGATCACGCCGTTTGTCGCAGGTTCATTCACTGCTTTCAGGTAGCGAGCCATGGCTAAGACGTACAGCGTAGCTGGGTCCTTTTGCCCGATTTCCTTGATTTCGCTTAAAGCTTTGGCTGCTTCAGGCTTGTTCTTGAGCTGCTTGGTCGCCAAATCCCAAAGTTCCTTTGCTTGAGGTATCTCCGCGGCGGCGCGTTCCACGGTCATGGGAGTGAACATGCGTTGTCCGACCTCGGACTGGATTGAAATATGCTCGGGCACGACGGGTTCAGCAGCCAACTGCTCGTGTTTTTCTTTGAGGGTCTTCAATTGTTCTTGATAGCCGGCTACATTCAAGCCTCGTTCTTTGGCTTCGGAAATGTTGCGTTCAGCCAGGGAAATGACAAAGTCGAGCGAAGATTTATTCAAGGACTCATTTACGGCGTTATAGTTTTCGATGCGTTTGGTGATATTGCCCAAACTCTTTTCGATGTTTTTCACCAAAGTCTGCGAAATTTGTTTTTCGGCCTCCGCCTTGCCGGCCATAAGCTTGGCTTCTTTTTCGGCCCTGACTTTTTCGGCTTCGCGTGATGCCTTGAGCATCCTATCGTCGCCGGCACGGCGCGCTTCTTCGGCCGCGCGAGTAGTGGCTTGGACCAAGGCGTCTTCAGCCTCTTCGAGCGGAACGGCTTGTATCACCGGAGTCTCAAAGCGTGCGCGTCGCGCTTTGAATGTTCCTCGATTGCGTGCTTCGCCTCCGGAGATGCGCGTAGCGACTCGACCGGCTTCCTCGCGCGCGGTTTCGATGCCTAAGCCGTAACCGGCTTTGCCCGCTGGTTCTAAATACGGCGAGTGGATCAAGCCGATGGATTTTTCGAGCGCTTTGAGTTCTTTGGTCAGTTTGTTTTCGGCCTTGGCGTCGCGGGCATTGAGTGCGGCCTGCAACTCGGCGGCTTTGAATACGTAGTCCACCGACTGCTGACGTTCCTTTTGATCCGCAGTTTCCCAATTCTTGCCCAATTGTCCCAGTATGTCGTCGCTCATGAGCCGCGCTTGTCCGCCGGGTAAAAGTTTTTCCGCCCAGTTTACGCGTGTTTGGAATGCGGCTTGCTCAGCCCGGGATTTTTCCGTCTGTTCTGTGCGCTGTGCGACTTCGATTGCCTCTTGGGATGCGCGACGTGAACGCGCTGCTTCTCGGATTTTGGCCAGCTTGTCCTCGGAGAGCGGGGGAGGCACGGTCTTACGCGGCGCTGCTTCGATTTCCTCTACATCTTCGTCGTTGATTATCTGAATTTCCTCGGCCATCTTGGTCGCGGGACTTTGTTTGGCTTCTTGTTCTGCGCTGCGTTTGCGTCGCGCAGCCATGTCGTCTTCGCGTTCCTGCTTGATTTGGTTGAACTCGTCATGGAGATCTGCCGCTTCCTGCAGCAGTTCCGCTTTGAATCCATTGACGCTAGCCTCGCGTTCCTTCAGCTCGATCAAATCTTCGAGTTCAGCCATGCGTTTGGAGCGCTGCCAGTCTTTTTCGGCGCCGCTTGGTTTTGTGGCGGATCGCCAGATTTCGGTTTTGGCCTTGGGTTTGGGGTGCATTTCCAGCAGGTTGGCTTCCACCTGTTCCAACCGGCGGCTGTTGGCGCGCCATTCTTCGACCAGCGTCGGAATATTTTCGGTGCTAGAGATCTTGCCTAGCCAGGCTTTGAGGCGATGGCCCAGCATGGGTAGGGCCGTGGTATGGCCTTGGTTCAGATCGCGCAAATACTCGTTAGGAGTTTTGCCCCCGGTGAGTTCAAAAATCTTTTCGGCTAGTTTTTCCTGCGCGACGGTCAGGCTTGCTTCCTCGTCTTGCAGCCCGTGGTAGGCCTGATCGGCGCTTTGTTTGACCTCCATGCCGCTCAGGAGTTCGTCCTCCAGGATTTTAGCCGCGCTATCTGGTCTGTTGGCTAGGCCCTGGCTGATGATGGCGTGGTTGATGTTCTCGATCTTGAAGATGAGGTCGGTGTTGCTTTCGATTTGTTTTTGGATAGGTCGGCGCTCTTCAGCGTCTTGGGAGCGCAACAGCTCTTGGCGCAACGCCTGTTGTTCGTTTTCCAAAAAAGCATGCACGGCCATGAGCTTGGCCGGAGTGACTTTGCGTTCCAATACCAGGGCGTGGAGCATGGTCTGCGCGTCTTCGGCTTTTTTCAGCCCCAGCTGTCCGCGTATTTCGTTCAAGCGCGACTCCCGGGCGCGTTTTTCCTTTTGCGCCAAGTCGTTAAGGTCTTTTTTTAGACCGAGCCTGACTTCACGGGTTTCGACCGTGGAAGACGGCTTTTCGCGGCCTTTTGCCTTATCTGGCGAAGGGTTGTTGTGTGCGGCGGCACGATCGATTCTTGGCATATGTAAAAAGATAAATGTGTTATCGGCTATATTAACACAAATGCCCCACTTTTTGAAGCGGGGCATTTGTTTGGTTGATGATAGCTTTAGGCTTTGGTGATTTTGGCGAAAACTGCCGGATAATCCGCGGCGATCTGCGACAGCACCTTGCGATCCAAAACAATGTTGCGTTTCTTGAGGCCGGACATGAAGCGGCTGTAGCTCACGCCTAATTCGCGCGCTGCGGCGCCGATGCGGGTTTGTTGCAATCCGCGATTGTTGCGTTTCTTGAGCTTGCGTCCCACGTAAGCGTTGACGCCGGCTTTGACGGCAGCGGTGCGGGCGAGCTTGAGCTTGGATTTGCGCCCCCACATCATGCCCTTGGTGCGGGCC